>NZ_JBIMPP010000077.1:0-33438 GCF_043906805.1 Actinomadura sp. SCN-SB
CTAGCGTGATCATGCAGTGGCGCAAGAGTTCCCACACCGGTGGTATCAACGACAATCAGTGCGTGGAACTGGCTCGCCTCAAGCAGGGTGTCGGCATCCGGGGCTCCAAGAACCCGGATGCCGGGCACCTCACCCTCACACCCTCCGGTTCCGGAACCCTCATGAACTGAATCAAACAGCGCCAGGAGCCTTAACCATGACCGTACGGTGGCGAAAGAGCACTCACAGCGGCGGCGTCAACGACCAGCACTGCGTCGAGCTGAAGCGTCTCGAACGGGGCGTCGGCGTGAGGGACTCCAAAGACCCAGAGGGCGGACACCTCACCCTCACGCCCACGGAGTTCGGCTCCCTGGTGAGCTGGATCAAGCGCCGGGAGCCGTGACCATCGGCAGGATCGACCGGGCAGGCCGGGTGATCGCGGCACCACCGGAAGCCGTCTACGGCGCCCTTCTCGACCGGACGACGGGACCGAGGTCACCGTCACCGCCACGGGCGTGCCTCCCGGCATCGACCAGGCCGTCCACGAGAACGGCATCGCCTCCTCGCTGGCCAACCTCGCGTCGTACGTCGAGTCGGCCGACTGACACCGGCCCGTGCCGCGCTACTGGCCGGTGCGGCCGTCGATGCGTTCGCGGAGCAGGTCGGCGTGGCCGTTGTGCCGGGCGTACTCCTGGATCATCGAGGCGTAGACCCAGCGCAGGCTCATCTCGTGCTTGCGGCGCGGATCGACATAGACCTCGTCCAGCGCACGATCGGCGACCATCCCCCGGACGACCTCGATCTCACGCGTGTACGTGGCGAGATCGGCCTCGGCGTCGGCGTCCTCCACGTCGAACTCGGCGTTGAGGTCTTCGTCGGTCACGTACAGGTACGGCACCTGCTCGCCGGCGAACCTCGTCCGGAACCAGTCCCGTTCGACCTCGGCCATATGGCGGACGAGCCCGAGCAACGTCAGCTCGGAGGGCTCCACGGCGCGCAGCTTCAACTGTTCGGCGGTCAGGCCACCGCACTTCCACAGAAGCGTCTGCCGGTGGTGGTCCAGCCACGCATCGGCCAGGGCTCGCTCATCCCCTGTCGGTAGTTCCAGGAACCGCAACGAACGTTCGACCTCGGGTGCAGTCCACACCATCGGCCCAGCATGGCAGAAGGATCATCCCTACCGCCTCCGGTTGCGCTCCCCGTCCTGGGAGGAAGCTCGACGAGGGGACGTCCTGCTCCGCGGAACGCTGACCACCGTCGGCCATGGTGCTCGCCCCACTCTGACCTGCATCGACGCGGTCGTCCGGTCGGCGCCGGGGCGAACCGTCCGACATGAGGTCGCGAGCACTCCGGCCCAGAACCGTGAACGCCTTCCTGGCGGTCCTGACCGCCGCCGCGGTCGTCTCCATGGGCGCCCCCGCCGCGGCCGACGAGGTCCCGGTGTGAAACGGCTTCGGACGTGGCCTGACGGCCCAACGCGCCATCGAGAAGGCGATCGACGACGTCGAGAGCAGGCCGGCTCGTGAGGGCTCTTCGACTGTGAGCTCGTGGCGGAGCCCATCGTCTGGCCGCCCGACCGCTCGAAGGGCGAGATCTCCTTCACCGCGGGCGTGGACATGATCTGCGTGTGACCTCAGACCGCGCGCACCGGCTCAGCCGGGCTTGTTCGCGGTAGGTTCTTTTACGAATGTTCTCCTCGCCTTCTCACCCCGCGTGGCACCGCACACGCCGAGGCCATGCGATTCACCATCGTTGCTGGTCAGGTCCGCCTTCGTGACTGCTCACTCGGTGACAATCACTCCGCACAGAATTGCCACTTGTGAATATTGCCGTGGGTCGGCCTGATGAGTCAGGCTACTAAGGTCCAATCGGAACTTTGATGGAGTGAGGACGGCCCGCCCCATGAAGTGCTCCAGCCATGCGGTCAAATGGTCGGTGGCGGCGGTCGCCGCGTGGCTGGTCCTGGTCTCCTGCGGCGGG
The DNA here is from genome assembly GCF_043906805.1 of Actinomadura sp. SCN-SB. Lineage (NCBI taxonomy): Bacteria > Bacillati > Actinomycetota > Actinomycetes > Streptosporangiales > Thermomonosporaceae > Actinomadura > Actinomadura sp. SCN-SB. The sequence goes on from NZ_JBIMPP010000077.1 coordinate 1,960, forward strand.
TCCGACGAGGACGGCGCGGGTGCGGCGCCGCCGACGGCGTCGGGCACGCCGAATGCCGCCGTTTCGTCGCCCTCGGCCAGTCCCTCCGCTCAGCCGGCGCCCAGCACTTCGGCCCCACGCAGTGGGCGGCCCTCCGGTCAGCCGAGCGGCCCGGCCGCTCGGGCCACGATCAAGAAGGTGTTGGCGGACTGCCTGCGTGAGCATGGCGTCGTGCTGCCGACCGACGGATCGCTCTGGTCGCCGTCCCCTGGGGCCGACACCGCCAAGGCCCAGGCCGCGCTCAAGGCATGCCTGAAGAGCCTCCCCGCGAGGTCGGGCGCTCAGCCGGGTAACTGACCTTCCGCTGGAGCCCCTCACAGCCGCCGAGTTCGCGGCCGGAGGCCGTCTACGGCGCCCTTCTCGACCGGACGGCCCTTGAGTCCCGGCTGCCGCCGGACGGGCCCTCGTTCGCGGGCACCATCACGATGACCTGGCACCTCGCGTCGTGCGGCGAGTCGGCCGACTGACACCTGCCCGTACCGTGCTGCCGCCCGGTGCGGCCGTCGACGCTTTCGCGGAGCTGGTCGGCGTGGCCGTCGTGCCGGGCGTACTCCTGGCTCATCGAGGCGTAGACGACCAGACGGCCACGTCGGCGCTGACCAAGGCCGGGCGGCCGCCATGGGCCGAGTGGCCGGCGTTCGGGCCGCTCCAGGCCCGTGCAAAGGCCGGGGCGAACCAGGACCCGGAGCGATGCGCCTCGCTCCCTTCCAGGGGCACGACCAGGAGGGAAGGGGGTATCCGAGGTGAGGTTGTGAACATTCCCGTCGGGGACCGGGAGCGCGTTCATCACCGGGAAACAAAGAACGGCGCCCACTTATCCGATGGCGACAATGCGATCCGCCCATTCTGGCCATTTCCCTTCCTGCTCTTGTCACCTTTTCCAGGCGGCGTTAATCTACATTCGTCCAGCCATCCGATATGTCGGCAACGACATTTCCCCTGTGTGACCGGGCGAATCGACCTCGCCCGGTGGCGGCCGGTCGATGTCCGCCACACGTGATCGTCATCCGGAATCACCGGTCGTTCGCACCCCGATCCACCGTCCACGCCGCCGATCCCGCCCCTTCAGGAGGAGCTTATGGCGCGCACGAAGACCCGCCGGTCCAGAATCCGCAAGATCGCCGCACTGGCCACCGCGTCGACCGCGGCGGCCGCCGTTCTCTCGGTGCCGGGCGTCGCCCAGGCGGCTCCGTTCCTCAACGTGAGCTACCCGTTCACCGGCACGAGCCACATCGCCGGGCCCGACGACGATCTGGCCCTCGGCCCCGGCACGCTGAGCGCGCGCCTCGACGTGGCCACGGGTGAAGCGACCGCGAGCGTCAACCTGCCTCCGGCGTCCGGTTCGTTCGAGCTGATCGGTTTCCTCCCCGTGTCCACGACCGTGACGTTCACCGAAGTGGGCCAGTCCACGGCCTTCGTCGACCCGCGCGGCGGCGCGACCGAGGCCAAGGCGAAGATGAACATCAAGCTCTCCAACGTCAAGATCGCCGGCATTCCGGCGCTGGTCGGCAACAACTGCCAGACCGAGACTCCTGTGGATCTCACGCTGAACTCCGGCCCCGACTGGGGCGTCCTGACCGGCGGCACGTTCACGGGCACCTACACCATCCCCAAATTCGAGAACTGCCTCCTGTCCACCTGGTTGATCAACTTGGTCATTCCGGGCGCCAACAACACGATCACGCTGAACCTGAGCACACCCACGGTCACCCCCGGGTAACCGCGTAACCCGGGGCGGGTTCGGGGCCTGACATCAGCCTTCGTTCCGACACCCCCGCATCGAGGCCCGTCGTCCACCACACGGACGGCGGGCCTCGATTCATGCCAGATCACCGGCCTCCCGCTCGCAGGCGCGAGCGGTCCCGTACTCGGTTGATAGAGGGAACAAGAGGCGACCGCCCCGCGTGTGTCCACACTGGTCACCCACGCGCGGCGTCGCGCGCCGCCATTATCGATGGTCCCGCGAGGACAGGCGCGGCGGCAGTGCGGTTCGGGGCGGTCGATGGAGACGTCAGTCGGAAGGCCGGTCCAGCGGGGGATGGCCCAGCTTGCCTTGCAGGTCGTTGACCTGGGCCAGCAGCGTCGGGGGAAGCTGGTCGGCCGGAATGCCGTCCCCGCAGCCGGGAGCCATCGGGCCGGTGAAGTCCGGTACCTCGTCGCCGCCGCCCGGCAGGGGCGGCAGCGACGCCATGCCCTCGTCCGGGCCGAGGAATTCCCGCAGATCTCGCTCCACCTGGTCCGGCACGGTCGCCAGGTCCTCGTACCGGACGCGCAGGCAGGATTCCGGATGGGCCTCCTCGAACGCGAGCAGCGGCCCGGCATGGGCGACCCAGTAGGCGGCAAGCGCGCTGACGGCGCTGTCCGGGTGGGCGGTGACGAACGACGCGAACGCCGGGCCGGACAGTCCCCACGGGTGGTTGGCCTGAAGGATCGAGTAGATCACGTCCGGGCAGGACCGGTGCAGGCACACGAACCGGGCCTTGGGGAACACCTGCAGGAACGCCTCGGCGGATCCCTGCTGCGCGACCGCCACCTCGCACCAGCGCGAACGGCCGGTCTTGAGCACAAGCGCGGTGATCATGCCCTTCAGCAGGGAGCGGACGGAGGCGACGGCCATCGCGGAGGGGGGCGCTTGGGGACGTCTTCCTTCCACATGCCCCCATGTGGCGAGCGCTTGCTCGCACAATGGCAGCAGCCCGGTGCCCTGGGTGAACGCCAGGTCGGAGCGATCCGACAGCAGATTCCGCAGCCGCCACATCCCAGCCTGGGAGTAACTCATCAGGATGACCGGAGCGGTGCGGCCGCCCCCACCGGTATCGGTGTCACCGGCCGGCCGGACGGCCGGACGGCCGTGGGTCCGGCCACCGGCCTTGGCATCCTTGGGACGCGACCTGCCGAGGCTCATGGCCGCTCTCCCACCAGTGACGCGTCCGGCGCGGCGCCCTGGTCCCGGTCCGTCTGCACGGGCCGGTTCCACGAGCTCAGGCCGAGCAACTCCGAGAGCATGCCGACCCTGGCGACGGAGGCCACCCCGCTGGCGCCGTCCTCGGCGGTGTACCGAAGCTGGTAGCGGCGCAGCGCCACCGAAAGGTTGAGGGTGCCGTCTATCACCGACTCCCAGGTCTCGGCGGAACCGATGATGTCCCAGTCACTGTCTTCGTCTTCGTCTTCGTCTTCGGCGTCTCCCTCAACGCCGGTGCCCTGCAGCGGGGTGACCGTACGCGCCTCCAGGTCGACCAGCCACCCGGAGCCGCCGCCGGGCGCCGCCTCGGCGGAAGGCGTGACCACCACGGTGAAGGAATCCTTGGAGTACGGGTCCCAGTCCTGGACGAACCGGTCGTCGATCCGCGACAGCGCGGCGTTGAGGCGCTCGACCAACCCTGGGACGGAGATGGCGGCCGGTGCGCCTCCGGCGTCGGCGGGCGCCTTCACCGCCTGCGGGTCGCCGATGTCGGCGCGCAGGTCGGCGGGCGCGTCGGCGGTGCCCCAGCCCTCGTCCACGGGGACGTAGCCCAGCTTGCCCGCCAGCTCGTTCATCGTGGCGCGCACCTGGGCCGGGATCAGGCCCGCAGGGATGGACCATCCCCGGCCCACCGAGTCGGACGTGATCTTCGAGGTGTGCCAGATCTTGTAGTCCGCCGGCCCGAACCTCTCCCGCTCGGGCGAGAAGCAGTACTCCGAGATGCCCGGTACCCGCGGTACTCCCAGGAAGTCGAAGATCCCCTGTGCGACGCTCTCCGGGTCGGCGACCAGGTCCTCGTACCGGACCGTGTGGCACCGGTCCGGGTACCGGTCCCGCGCGGCCAGGATCGTGGCCGCGTTGTCCACCCAGAATCGGGCCAGCGCGAACACCGAGTTGCCCGGGCTCTCCGCGCCATACCGGTCGAACCCGTACCCCTGCAGCCCCCACGGGCACGCCTCGATCCCGGACGCGATCACGTCCATCGGATGCCGGAACAGGCACAGGAACTTCGACTCCGGCCACACCCGGCTCATGAGGTAGGCGAACTGGGCCGTGCCCAGGCTCTTGTCGCAGTACCGCTTCTTGCCTCGCCGGGCCAGGTACGACCCGACCATCCGGTCCATCGTCTCGCGGACCCCGGCGATCGCCGCGTCCGGTATCTCCGGCGGCTCGTCGCCCCGGTTCTGTGACAGCGGTGCCCCTTCGATCAGCGACCACACCGTGGCCAGTTGCCCGCACAAGGTGGGCACATTGGTCTCCGGCGGGCACGCCAGGTCCGGGTGCGCGTCGAGCAGGAAACGCAGCAGCGTCGACCCTGACCTCGCCGCGCACAACACGAACACCGGCTCGGCGGACGCCCCCATCGGGAACACACCGGCAGACGTCACCTCGGCTACGGACTCCTGCATGATCACCAACCAATCTCGGCCCCGGACCACCGCACGGCCTTCCGCCCGGACACCCGAAGCAACGATGACTAACCGCTTCCGACGTTCTTCTGCTTCTCGATGGAACTCAAGGTCCGGCGACCTCGGACGCAGGGGGGCTGGTGATGGTGATTTGCGAAGAGCCAAGGTCGAAAACGCCGCCGAACGTAACGGGAAGTGGCCTAGTACCGGGTACGGGCGCCGGGATATTAGGGCAGGTAGAGGCTTGGATACGGTTGCCAATATTGCCTCCAGTGCCCGTCAAGAGGGTCATCCTCGCGTTGGGAGGGTTGGTGTAGGACAGGCTTACGCTCCCGAAGGTTTCCGCCGTGCATGGCCCACTGGTACCCGGGACGCCCGTCCCGGTCATCTGCAGCCGTATACCTGTGATCTTGCCCTCCACCGTTCTCGTGTCGGCGTTGTAGCTGGTGCCGACCATTCCCGCCGTCCCACGTTGCACCACCTGCCATGTACTACCGCCGGGGCCGGTGCAGTTGCGGAAGGAGAAGCTCGCGGTGCCGATATTGCCGCGGGGAGGGCCGACCGCATCGGGTACGGCACCTGACACGTCCGTGTCGCACGTTACGATCTCGGTGTTTGAGCGGCGGAAAGTCACAGAGCCGGAACTGCTGTAAGTGCCGCCATTACTGACATTCCAGTGCGGCACTTTCAAAGGATCTCCACCCTGAGAGCCGTTCGTACAGTTCGCTGGTACAGATTGCGCCATGCACAGCGGGCCGATGATGATTTTCATATAATTATCGGGACCGGCGACCGTGGCGTTGAGCAGCGGGGTGACATCCTCGCCACTCGGAGTGACACACCCGGTGAGCTGGGGGATCGTAGCCATTCCCCCCGCTGCCCCGCCAAAAGCGACGTTGGAAAATTCCGGCGTCGCGACCTTGAAACCGGGGCCTCCGCCGAACAGCACCGCCCGATCCGGCCGGTAGGGACTACGCGGAGAGGTCAAATGCCCGCTGGTGCGGCAGTTGCCGCCCACGTCCAGCGGTACGCCGTTCACCCTCACATCCGACAGCCGTAGCGACAATCTCGCCGTCGCAACGATCGAGAAGGGCTCCCCGACCGGAGTAAACAGAGGCTGGAATGCAAGGGATGAGATCGGTTCGTCTTGCACCTGGCTTATGTGGACGGTGGCAGTGACCGGCATGAACCCGAAACCCAAGAACGCTCCTTGCGCCGGGGGAAACTCCTTCCGTCCCTGATAGCGGAGGTCCGCCACGACCATCGTGCAGTTATACTGCACCCCGTCCACGGGAATCGCCCGCACAATCCAGCCCCGAGAGTCGGGGTCGGTCATGGGGCCAGGGTGATCCGCCTTGAGCAGCCCGGGAACCGGGTAGCCCACCCTTACCGCGCTCTTCAGCTTCGTGGCGTTGGCGTGACCGGCCAGGTATCCGCTCGCCTCCAGGAGAGCGACCCCTGCAGGCCAGTTCGCGATGTCCCCGCACACCTCACTGGCGCGGACATCGAGATCCTCGTAGACATCGATGCCGGTCTGGGCCAGGTTGTCCGCGCCGGATCCGGCGATGATCCCGCGGGGACGACCGGCCTGCGTCGATGTCGTCTCCGGCGCGTTCGGCGCTGTCGGGGACTCGGCCGGCGTGCTGCTCTCGGACACCGGGACGGTGACCAGATGACCGCCCTGGCCCGGGTTGAGCGTGCACGCCAGCAGCATGGTGGCAGGGTCGGTGGCCGAGCCGTCGGTCTTCTTCGGGGTGAGGGTGAGGCCGAGGAGACCTGCGGTGAACCTCACGTCACCGGGCGTCGTCACCGTCACCGGTGGCACCGGGCCGGAGGCCACGAGGGTGAGTCCACCGGTCTTCGGGACCGGCGTGGCCGGCGCGGCCAGGCCGGTCCAGGCGGAATCGGACGACTTCCCGTTCTGTGCCACCGTGGTGCCTAGGTCGACGGCGCCGCCGACCGTCGCCACGCCCTGTCCAGCGAGCTCGGCGACCGAGGCGGGCGGGAACGCGACCCGCACGGTCACGTCCTTGGGCTGGATGGGCTGGCCCACCACTCCGGCGCCCGGGAAGGTCGCGTTGACCCGGATGCTCACCTGACGCGGCCCTGGTGCCAACTGGCAGCCATAGTCCAGCGTCACGTCCGCTTCCTGGGGGGCGATCTCAGCCCGGGCGGGAGGCATCAAGGCCACGAGCAGAACCATGCAGCACAACCCCGCGACCCGCGCCCACCTGCCAGCCAAGGCGCCGGAGGATCCGCCAATGGTCCATCGCATGCCGGTGTTCCTCTCCATCTCTCCGGCCGTCCGGCAATCGCACGGCGAGACGAGATCATCGAACCCGCTGGCGCAAGCCCACATCGCCACCCAGCGGTATTGCCACAACACAAGGAATAATTTGGACTACCGCCCGGTAGCGTATCGTCCGCATTTCCTCCGAACAACCTTCCAACCAGGTCACCGACCCAGGAACTGCACTTTTGTACTTGGATGACAATGGCCGCTGTCGCGATTATCAGCCGACTATATTCGGCTGGTACCGTCACGCCGGACGACGGGTGGCGATCCGGTGACGCCTATGATTCGTGGCTGATCGTCTGCTTCGGGTTGACGGTGAAGTCGGCACGGAAGCCCGCCGTGTCGCCGACTTGCCATACGCCGAGACACCCGCTCACCGCGTCGATGTGCAACGTGAGCGCCCCAGTCGGGTTGACTCTCAGGACGCCGGTGCTGTTGGTGTAATCGCCGCTGATCGCCGATCCCGTCAGATGCATGTTGCAGGAGAAGTTGGTGCCCGTGATGGTGACGTTGATGTTGGGGCCCAGGCGGTTCGGCGTCACACCGCCCGAGGGGAAGCCGGTGGCGTTGAGCGGGATGGCGTTGTCCAGCGTGGCGACGACGCCGAGCGCCGGCCAGGAGGCAACGGCCATCGGGCCGAGGCCGACGGGAACGCGACCCGCGCGGTCACGTCCTTGGGCTGGATGGGCTGGCCCGCCACTCCGGAGCCCGGAAGGTCGCGTTGACCCGGACGCTTACCTGACGCGGCCCCCAAGCCAGTTGGCAGCCAAGGCGCCGGAGGATCCGCCAATGGTCCATCGCATGCCGGTGTTCCTCTCCATCTCTCCGGCCGTCCGGCAATCGCACGGCGAGACGAGATCATTGAACCCGCTGGCGCAAGCCCACATCGCCACCCAGCGGTATTGCCACAACGCAAGAAATAATGTGGACTACCGCCCGGTCACGATTAGCAGCCGACCATATTCGGCCGTTGGCCCGATACCGTCACGCCGGACGGCCGTGCGGCTCGCGAGCCACACGGCCGTCCTTCGGCAGACGGGTGGCGATCCGGGCCGCCCGCGGCCCTCGCGGGGTGCCGAACGACCCGGATCGTAATGATGCCGATTCCCGTGACGCCTATGATTCGTGGCTGATCGTCTGCTTCGGGTCGACGGTGAAGTCGGCCTGGAAGCCCGCGTTGTTGCTGACTTGGAACAGGCCGAGACACCCGCTCACTTCGTCGATGTGCAACGTGCGCGACCCGGCCGGGTTGACTGCCAGGACGCCGGTGCCGTTGTTGTAATTGCCGGCGATCGTCGTGCCCGTCACGTGCATGTTGCAGGAGAAGTTGGTGCCCGTGATGGTGGCGTTGATGTTGGGGCCCAGGCTTCCCTGCGTCACACCGCCCGAGGGGAAGGCGGTGGCGTTGAGCGGGATGGCGTTGTCCAGCGTGGCGACGACGCCGAGCCCGAACAGGCTGCAGGGGTTGCTGGACGTACCGAACGTGGCGGTGTCGATGGTGCCGAGCTGGACCGGGGGTGCCCCGTTGGTGTTGTTCAGGGTCGCCGTGGCGTCCACCGTGCTGGCGGGGCACACCAGTGAAATGGGACCCGTGCCGGTGCTGACAGTGAGGACCGCGTCGGTGGTGTTGTGACCCGTGATCCCCGAGCCACCGGGGGTGATGGTCCAGTCCGACTGGGCGGCGGCCGCCGGCTGGATGCCCGCGCCGACCAGCGCGGTCGCCGCGGTGCCGGTGAACATGACGCTCGCCACTTTCTTGCGCTTACTCACGGGGTACGTTCCTTTCGGTAAGGTGTCGGAGCCGTCGCCGGCGGAACCATGTCAGAGGTGCGCCGGTGACGATGTCGGGGCCGGTCAGGAGGCGACGGCCATCGGGCCGAGGCCGGCGGCCACTGAGGCTTTTCCACGGCCTTTGCGCCTTGCCGACTCTTACGGGGTGGGTGTCACCCGGCGGTCGCCGGGTTCTTCGGACTCGTAGGGGTGGGGATCCGGGGTGCGGATATCACGGTCCTTCTCTAGGCGGCTCCTTTGGCTGTGGAACTGGGGGCGGGCAGGATGGAACGAGAGTTTTCGCCCAATCGACGGCGGGCGGCAGCACCTTTCTGCTAGCCTGCTCCATTCCGCCTGGGCGGCTCTACCAGCGAGTAAACTAAGCTTAAAGTCCGTGGTCGACAAGCCCTGATTGCGGAAGATCTTCAAAATCTCGCGTTTCTTGTCACGTGATGATGAAACCGGACCGAGATCTGTGCGGAAGTGAGTGCCCCGCCCCTCGCACCTGATACTCCGCGTACACCATCCGCGCTGCTCAGTGGCCGATCACAAGATCATTAACGAGCCTCGTCCATGATCCACCTGGACCGGTGCACGGAGCCGCCGATTGGGTTACGTTTGACGCGCCTGAGATCACCCCGGCTCCGATGAATGCTCTCGGGCCCGGGGCGTTATGCAACCGATATCGCCGACAGCAATGGCCCCACCGCGGCCGGGACACCCCCTGTCGCCGTCCGCGGCGGCACGCGGATGCGGTGGCGGGAAGGAGCATCGACGATGGCGCGCCCCCTCGAATCCGGCAGAGCGGACCGGCCTCCAGGACGCCTTACGCCGCAGGTCGCCGCCGTTCTGCGGCCCGAATTGGACGCGCTCGCCGAGGACATCATGGCGGAGATCCGGCGCACCATTCCCGCGTACGCGCGGCTGCCGGAGAGGGGCGAGCGGCAGGAGCTGCGGCTGGGCGTGGAGCAGGTGCTCCGCACGTTCGTCGACCGGATCTCGGGCTCGGAGGAGTCGCGGGAGCGACGCGACGAGCTGTGCCGATGGCTCGGGCGCGGCGAGGCGTACCGGGGGCGGAGCCTGGACGCGCTGCAGGCCGCCTACCGCATCGGCGTCCAGGTCGCCTGGCGGCGGGTCGCCGAGATCGGCCAGCGGCACAAGCTGTCGTCGGCGGTGATGTCGCAGTTGGCGGGGGCGCTGTTCGCCTACATCGACGAGCTGGCCTCGCTGTCGGTGGAGGGGTTCCAGCAGGCGCGGGCGCGGGTGGGCGACTCGCGCGCCGAGGCGAGGCGACGGCTGCTGCGGCTGCTGGTGGGGCGGCCCCGTCCCAGCAAGGCGGTGCTGGCACGGGCGGCGGAGGCGGCGGGGTGGAGGATGCCCGCCGAGGTCGTCCCGGTCGCGGTGCCGCCGAAGGCGCGGACGGCGCCCGAGGCGCTGGACGCCGGTGTGCTGAGGGACCTCGACCGGGCCGAGCCGTTTCTGATCGTTCCGGGGCCGCTGGACGAGGAGCGGCTGGCGATGCTGACGGCGGCGCTGCCCGAGCGGCGCGGCGCGCTGGGGCCGTCCGTGCCGCCGACGGAGGCGGCGGACTCGCTGCGCTGGGCGCGGCGGACGCTGGCGCTGATGGACGCGGGGATTCTCGCCGTCACCGGGCTGGCGAGGGCCGAGGACCACCTGCTGGAGCTGTGGCTGCTGGCCGACGGAGCGCTGCTGGACCAGGTGGCGCGGCGGCGGCTGGCGGTGCTGTCCGGGATGGGCGACGGGCGCAGGCGGCGGCTCATCGAGACGCTGGGGGCCTGGCTGGAAAGCGAGGGGAACGCGGTGGAGACGGCCGACCGGCTCCAGGTGCATCCGCAGACCGTCCGGTACCGGCTGCGGCAGATCACCGACGTGTTCGGGGACCGGCTCGGCGACCCCGATTCCCGATTCGAGCTGGAAGCGGTGTTACGGGCGGAACGTTTGAGGCGGGGCGGACTTCCGGAGCTTCCGAAAACGGGGTCACCAGATGTTTCGGGGAGGTGACACAGTGCGGTTTTAATAATTCGTTACCTGACAACCGGGACCTCTGATCTACGTTCGGTGTGCTTCACGTCACAACCGGACTACCGAGGAGTGTGCAGGGGTCCCCCGCTCGGCGCGCTCCCGGGTGAGATGCCTTTCGCCGAGGCCGACAGTTCGCCGGCGACCCCGCCGGCGCGGGAAACACGCCCATGGCCTGGGCGAATTCGGAGGTGCAGTGATGACGCGTACGCTCCACCAGGGCAGGCCGGAGCTGTGCGCCCCCCTGCCGAGGCACCTGGCCGCCATGATGCGGCCCGAGCTGCCCAGTCTCGCAAAGGAGATCATCGAAGAGATCAGGCACCAGATCCCCGAATACGGACGTCCCATTCGCGGCCCTTATGTCCAGGCGCTGCAAATCGGCGTCGAGCGCGCGCTCGCGCATTTCGTCGATCAGATCGACGACCCCGACGCGCCGCGCGAGCGGCACGAGGACACCTATCGCAGGCTCGGCCGTTTCGAGGCGCAGGAGGGCCGGACGCTGGACAACCTGCAGGCCGCGTTCAGGATCGGCGCGCAGGTCGCCTGGCGGCGGGTGATGCGGGTCGGGCCGCAGCGCGACCTCTCCTCGGTGGTGATGGCTCAGCTCGCGGACGCGCTGTTCGCCTACATCGACGAGCTGGCCTCGCTGGCCCTGACGGGCTACCTGGAGGCGCTGCCCGCCGAGGAGCTGGAGGAGCACAGACGGCGGCTGCTGCGGATGCTGCTGCGCCGTCCCAGGGCGTCCCGCCGCGCGATCGACGAGCTGGCCGAGCTGGCCGAGTGGGAGGTGCCCGAGGAGGTCACGCTCGTCGCCGTGCCCGCCGGGTCGCGGGTGGTGCGCACGGCGCTGGACTCCGACGTGCTCGCCGACCTCACCGACGGCGAGCCCCGCCTGCTGGTGCCCGGCAGGATGACCGAGGAGCGGCTGCGGATGCTGGCCGCGGCGTGCCCCGAGGGGCGCGCGGTGTCGGGCGTGACCGTCCCGCCGTCCGGCGCCGCCGACTCGCTGCGCTGGGCCCGCCAGGGGCTGGCGCTGGTGGACGCGGGGATCCTGGACGACGGCCCGGTGACCCGCTGCGAGGACCACCTGATCACGCTGTGGCTGCTGAACGACCCCGCGCTGCTCGACCAGATCGCCCGCCGCGCCCTGGCCGGGCTGGCGGAGCTGAACGAGGGACAGCGCGAGCGGCTGCTGGAGACGCTGCGGATCTGGCTCACCACCCGCGGCACCGCCGCGGAGATCGCCGAGGAGCTGCACGTCCACCCGCAGACCGTCCGGTACCGCATGCGCAAGCTGGAGGGCCTGCTGGGCGAGCGCCTCACCGAGCCCGAGTCGCGGTTCGCGCTCGAGGTGGTGCTGCGGTCGATGTGGCTGCGGCGCCGCGCGGGCGTCCCGGACGGGCTCGGCGAACCCGACGGGCCCGCCGCCCGGCCCGACGGCGCGGCCACGGCCGCGGACGAGCGGGACGGGCCCGGCCCCGACGACCGTCCCGGCGCCGTCCCGCGGCCGCGGCGGCCGGGGGCCGCCGAGCGGGTGCAGGAGGCGCGGGCCGAGGCGAGGAAGGAGCCACGGAAGGCGGCGAAGCGGCCCGCCGTGAGCGCGCCGCGGGGCGGGACCGGACGGGCGGCGGACGGCGCCGCGGCGCTCGGCGTGCGCGCCCGTGACGGGGCCTCGGCGAAGGCCGGGATGCGCACCCGATGACAACCGTGCGGGAGGATCACGAACTTCCCGACAACGCGGTGGCGACAGGGTTGATCCGGGCGTCAGGTCCGTGCTCCCATGCGGTTTCGGGACGTTCTCACCGTCCCGACGGGACCTGACGACCGGACGCCTGGAGGTGCGTGGCGGTGCGCTCACGAGCGGGGGGTTCCCTCGTGGCCGGGCTCGGAATGGCGGCGATCCTGTCGGTGGCCACGGCGCCACCGGTGATCGCCGAACCCGATCCCTCCCCGACGCCGAGCGAGGAGACGACGGCGCCCGATCCCAGCGAGGACCCGGCGCCCGACCCCAGCGAGGACCCCACGCCGGATCCCAGCGAGGACCCGACACCGGACCCGAGCGAGGACCCGACCCCCGATCCCAGCGAGGACCCGACGCCCGACCCGAGCGAGGACCCGACGCCGGACCCCAGCGAGACGCCCACACCCGACCCGACGCAGACCACGCCGGGGCCGGGCACGGGCGACCCGGGCGGCGGCGACCAAGCGCCCGCCAAGCCGGTGCTGGGCCTGTGGGTGTCGACCGACTCCTCCAGCATGAAGCCGGGCGGGTCGATCACGGCGACGCTCAAGGTGACCTCGGCGAAGGCCACCGCGCACGGCACCGTGGTACGGCTGTCGGCCTCGGGCGCCTCGGTGTCGCCCCCCGCGCAGGGGATGGGCAGCGTGGGCAGCGGCGGGCGGACCGCCAAGGCCACCATCACGGCCCCCGCGAACGCCAAGCCGGGCACGATCAAGCTCACCGCGACGGCGTCGGCCTCCGGCGCGGCCACCGTGACCAAGCGGTTCTCCCTGATCGTCCTCACCCCGTCCGGCTCGCTGCCGCCCGGGATCACGCTGTCGAGCCTGCCGCCCGACCTGCCGCCGCTGACGCCGCCGCCGAACGACCCGATGGCGGGGTTCCCCGCGTTCCCGCAGGTGACGCTGCCGCCGGTCGCCTCGCCGCAGATCGCGCCGAGCGTGCCGGTCATCGGCCGGTCGTCGTCGGTGGCGCTGCGCGCGAACACCTACCAGGAGGGCTTCGGCATCGACGACCTCGCGGCGATCCAGGCGGGATGGCTGGCGGCGCTGGCCACGTCCAGCGGGCTGCTGCTGGCCCGGGTGCGCCTGGTCCGGCGCGGGCGTCCGCTGCCCGCGTACGCGCGGCGGTGGCTGGCCGGACGGCCGCGCACCCAGGCGCGGCTCCGCACGATCCCGCCGCGGCCCGCGCCCGTCCCGGCCCGCGCGTTCTGGCTGCCCCTCAGCCCGAAGGGCGCCGTCCGGCTCTGAGCCCGCCAGGGGTCTGGCCGCGGCGCTCGTCGGCTTCGGCGCGCGTTTGTCCCCGGCGGCCGGTAGCGTTGGCCGACGTGCCCGCCCCTGATCTGCTGACCGGCAGCGAAACCCAGATTCCGGACGTCGCGACGCTCCTCGAAGCCGCCGTGAAGGCCATCGGAGGGACGGAACGTCCCGGGCAGGTGGAGATGGCCCGCGCCGTCGAGCGGGCGATCGCCAAGGGCGAGCACCTGGCGGCGCAGGCCGGCACCGGCACCGGCAAGTCGCTGGCCTACCTCGTGCCCGCGATCCGGCACGCCATCAGCGCGCGCACCACCGTCGTGGTGTCCACCGCGACGATCGCGCTGCAACGCCAGCTCGTCGACCGCGACCTGCCCCGGCTGGCCGAGACGCTGGAGCCGCTGGTCGGGCGGGAGCCCAGGTTCGCGATCCTCAAGGGCCGCCGCAACTACCTCTGCCTGAACCGCGTCCAGACCGGCGCCCCGGACGACCCCGAGGACGAGGGGGCCTCGGGGCTGTTCGACCCGCAGCGGCTTTCCGCGCTGGGCCGCCAGGTCAAGCGGCTGAACGAGTGGGCGGAGGAGACCACCACCGGCGACCGCGACGAGCTCGTCCCCGGGGTGAGCGAGCAGGCGTGGCGGCAGGTCGCGGTGACCGCCAGGGAATGCCTGGGCGCCCAGCGCTGCCCGCAGGGCACCGAGTGCTTCGCGGAGCTGGCGCGGGCGCGGGCCGGCGAGGCGCACATCGTGGTCACCAACCACGCGCTGCTGGCCATCGACGCCCTGGAGGACTTCCAGGTCCTGCCCGAGCACGACGTGGTGATCGTGGACGAGGCGCACGAGCTGGTCGACCGGGTCACCTCGGTCGCCACCGGCGACCTGAGCGCGGCGGGCGTGGAGACGGCCGCGCGCCGCTGCGGACGGCTCGTCGAGGACGGGGTGGCGGACCGGCTCAAGGAGGCCGCCGAAGGGTTGGGCCTGGTCCTGGAGGACCTGAACGACGGCCGTATGGACGTCCTGTCCCCCGCCCTCGGCACCACCCTCGCCGCCGTCCGGGACGCCGCGCACGGCTGCCTGACCGCGCTCGGCCCCGAGAAGAAGGACGCCGACCCGGCGGACATGGGCGCGCGCAAGGCCGCCCGCTCGGCGTTGGAGGAGCTGCACGACACCGCGGGCCGGATGCTGGAGTCGTTCCAGCCGGAGATCTCCGCGCGTTTCGAAGTGGTCTGGCTGGAGAAGCCGTTCGCCCAGGACGGGCGGCCCGCGCGCCCGCCCACGCTGCGCATCGCGCCGATCGGGGTGGGCGGGCTGCTGCGCACGACGCTGTTCGAGCGGCGCACCGCGATCCTCACCTCGGCCACCCTCACGCTGGGCGGCTCGTTCGAGCCGCTGGCCCGCCAGTGGGGGCTGCCGCCGCTGGACGCCCCGTCCGGGGACCCGGCGCCCAAGGACGCCCAGGCCGCCGCCGAAGGGCTGGCCCGCACCGCCACGAAGGAGGCGAAGGACGGCGACGGCGAGAAGCCGATCGCCTGGTCGGCGCTGGACGTCGGGTCGCCGTTCGACCACCCCAGGGCGGGCATCCTCTACGTCGCGCGCCACCTCCCCCAGCCGGGACGGGACGGACTGGCCGACGCCTACCTCACCGAGATCACCGAACTGATCGAGGCCGCGGGGGGACGCACGCTCGGGCTGTTCTCGTCGATGCGGGCGGCGCGGCGCGCGGCCGACGAGCTCAAGGACCACCTGACCCACCCGCTGCTGTGCCAGGGCGACGACTCCACCGCCCTGCTCGTCAGGCAGTTCGCCGAGGACGAGCGGACCTCGCTGTTCGGCACCCTGTCGCTGTGGCAGGGCGTGGACGTCCCCGGGCCCTCCCTGCAACTGGTGATCATGGACAGGATCCCGTTCCCGCGTCCCGACGACCCGGTCTCCTCGGCGCGCTCCCGCGCGGTCGCGGCCAAGGGCGGCAACGGCTTCATGGCGGTCGCCGCCACCCATGTCGCGCTGCTGCTGGCCCAGGGCGCGGGACGGCTGCTGCGGTCGATGGACGACCGGGGCGTCGTGGCCGTCCTCGACCCGCGCCTGGCCACCGCCCGCTACGGCGGGTTCCTCAAGGCGTCGCTGCCCCCGTTCTGGCCGACGACCGACCCCGCCGTCGTGCGGGACGCCCTGCGCCGCCTGGACGCGGCGGCGGCCGGCGCCTAGCCCGGACCGTCCCCCTCGGGCGGGCGCAGGCGGCGGCCCGAGACCTCGTGCGGCTCCAGCCGGATGTACACGGGGCGCTCGCCGCCGGGCCACGGCTCCACCGTCGGGAAACCGGGGCGCTCGTGGTCGGGAAGGTACTGCCCGCCGCCGCGCAGCAGCACGCTCCAGCCCGAGTGCTCCTCGGGGTTGATCTCGTCCACCTCGAACGCGATGCGGATCGCGGTGCCCGTCATCGCCGTCGCCAGGCTCTGGTTGAGGCGCCCCTCCAGGCTGGTGCGGAACACCACGGCGTCCCCGTCCATGGCGAAGTTCACCGGGATCACCGTCGGGCCCTCGCCGTCGTCGAAGCCGACCCTGCCGATCCCTCCATCGCGGATCAGCTCCAGGCACTCCTCACGGTCCAGCGGCTCCAGAACCGAGTGGCCGGACGTTCCCTCTCCCCCGGGTGTGCTCATGGTCCGACCCTTCCCCCTATCGCCGCTCTCAACGCGGCCTGAGGCGGACCGGATCGCGCCCCGGCACCGGTCGCGCCCCGGCACCGGTCGCGGCCCGGACCGGGCCGGGCCGGGCCGGGCCGACGTCAGCGGCGCCTGGTCTCCAGGAAGTCGCCGATCCGCCCGATCGCCTCCTCCAGATCGTCGGCGTACTGGAGCGTCACCACCCGGAAGTGGTCGGTGGCGGGCCAGTTGAACCCGGTGCCCTGCACGACCAGGATCCGCTGCTGCTCCAGTAGGTCGAACGCGAACCGGACGTCGTCCTCGATCGGGTACATCTCCGGGTCGAGCCGCGGAAAGACGTACAGGGCGCCCCGCGGCTTGACGCAGGACACGCCGGGCAGCCCGTTCAGCAGCTTCCACGCCCGGTCGCGCTGCTCGCCCAGCCGCCCGGTGGGCAGCACCAGGTCGCCGATGCTCTGGTAGCCGCCGAGCGCCGCCTGGATGGCGTGCTGCCCGGGGACGTTGGGGCACAGCCGCATGTTCGCCAGGATCTCCAGGCCCTCGATGTAGGACTCGGCGCCGTCCATGGGCCCCGACAGCACGACCCAGCCGGACCGGAACCCCGCGACCCGGTAGTTCTTCGACAGCCCGCCGAAGGTGAGGCACAGCAGGTCGGGCGCCAGCGAGGCGATGGAGATGTGCTCGGCGTCGTCGTAGAGGATCCGGTCGTAGATCTCGTCCGCGAAGATGATCAGCCGGTGCCGGCGGGCCAGCTCCACGATCCGCTCCAGCACCGGGCGCGGGTAGACGGCGCCGGTCGGGTTGTTCGGATTGATGATCACGATCGCCTTGGTGCGGTCGGTGACCTTGGCCTCGATGTCGTCCAGCGCGGGCGCCCAGGCGGCGGCCTCGTCGCACAGGTAGTGGACGGGCGTGCCGCCGCACAGCGACACCGCGGCCGTCCACAGCGGGTAGTCGGGTGCCGGGATCAGCACCTGGTCGCCGTCGTCCAGCAACGCCTGGAGCGTCATCACGATCAGCTCGGACACGCCGTTGCCCAGGTAGACGTCCTCCACGTCCACCCCCGCCACGCCCTGCTCGTGGTAGCGCTGCGCCACGGCGCGGCGGGCGGGCAGGATGCCCTTGGAGTCGCTGTAGCCGTGCGCCTCCGGCAGGTTGCGGACCATGTCCTGGAGCAGCTCGGGCGGGGCCTCGAACCCGAACGGCGCGGGGTTGCCGATATGCAGCTTGAGGATCTTCTGCCCCTCCGCCTCCAGTTGCCTGGCCCGCCTGAGCACCGGTCCCCTGATGTCGTAACAGACGTTGGTCAGCTTGGCCGACTGGATGACCTGCATGAACCCACCTTAGCCACCGGCGATCAGCGTCGTCGGCCCGGCCCGGTGAAGCCCATGCCGGACTTTTACGGCGTGCCGCCCGTCCTTGGGGACCGGGCGGCACGCCGCGTGCCCGGCGCTCAGGGCGCCGCGATCGAGTCGAGGACGCCCCTCGCCGCGGCACGGCGGGCCGGGCGGACGGACGCCAGGACCCCCGCCACCGCGCCCACCACGACGATCATCCCGAGCTGGACGGGCAGGGCCGCGAACGGATCGCCCATCGCGCGGGTGAGGCCCCAGCCTGCGAACAGCCCGAGCCCCGCGCCGCCGGCCGTGCCGAACAGCGCCACGATCACCGCTTCCCACCGCACCATCGACCGGACCTGGGGACGGGTCGCGCCGACCGCCCGCAGCAGCCCCAGCTCCCTGGTGCGCTCGTGGACGGAGAGCGACAGCGTGTTGGCGATGCCGAGCAGCGCGATCACGATCGCCAGCGCGAGCATCCCGTACACGACGCTCAGGAAGGTGCCCATGTCGGAGGTCTGCGCGGCCACGTAGCCGTCCCGGTCCTGGACGGGCGGCGCCCCGTGCGGGCGGGCCAGCGCGCTGATCGCGTCGCGCGCCTCGGCCTCGGACGCGCCCGGACGCAGCTTGACGAACGCCATGCCGTCCAGCGACCGCCCGTTGTGCGCGTTCCACGCCGTCCGGGGGATGAGGTAGTCGCCCGTGACGTCGGCGTTCCGGTAGACGGCGCCGACCGTGAGGGTCTGCCGCGAACCGTCGGAGTACAGGACGGGCACCGCCGTCCCGACCCGCCAGCCCCGCTCGGCCGCCGCCTCCTGCGACACCGCCAGCGTGTCCGACAGCGCGCCCGCGGTCACCTCCAGGTCCAGGACCCGGCCGAGCCGCGCCGGGTCGCCCACGCGGACGCCCGCGTTCTCCCCGGCCAGCCGGGCGTTGCCGCGCCCGATCCCGGCGGCGGCCTCGACCTGCGGCAGCCGCGCCACCGCGTCGGTCAGGTCCGTGCCGAACCCGCCCGTGTCGTTGGTGCCGCCGTTGATGATCAGCCCGCCGTGGAACGAGCCGGCGACGCCGTCCTCCACGGACGCCCGCAGCGACCCCGCGAACACCGTCATCAAGGTGACGACCCCGACCCCCACCATCAGCGCCGTCGCGGCGCCCGCCGTACGGCGCGGGCCGCGGGCCGCGTTGTCGCGGGCCAGCCGCCCCGGCACCCCGCGCAGCCGCGCGGCGGGAGCGCCCGCCAGGGTCGCGGCGGGACGGGCGGCGACCGGGCCGAGCATCACCATGACCGCCAGCAGCATCACCGCGCCGCCGCCGGTCAGCGGCAGCGACCCGGCCAGCGCGCCCGCGACCACGGCGCCGAGCGCGACCACCGCCAGCGTCACGCCGGCCACCGCCCGCGCCGCGGACGGGCCCGTGCGCTCGGCGGCGACCTCGCGCATCGCCGCCAGCGGCGCCACCCGCGACGCCCGCACCGCCGGGGACAGCGCCGCCAGCAGCGTCACCACCACCCCGACCAGCGCGGCGATCAACAGGTTCGCCGGGCTGATCGCCAGTCCCCGTACCATCAGACCGGCGGCGCCCTCGACGAGCAGCGTCTTCAGCAGGTGCGCGCAGCCGATGCCGCCCGCCAGCCCGGCCAGCGTCGCCACCACGCCCACCACCAGGGCCTCGGCCGCCACCAGCGCCAGCACCTGGCGCCGCGAGGCGCCCACGGCCCGCAGCAGCGCCGACTCCCTCGTGCGCTGCGCCACCGTGATCGCGAAGGTGTTGTGGATGCTGAACGCCGCCACGAGCAGGGCCACCGCGCCGAACGCCGCCAGCGCCAGCCGGAACGCCGACAGGAAGCCCTTCTCGACCGTCTCCTGCCCCTCCCTGGCCAGCACCCGTCCCGTCACCGCCTCGGCGCCCTGAGGCAGCACGGGACGGATCCGGGCGGCCAGTTCCTCCTGGCTCACGCCCTCCGCCGCCCTGACCAGCACGCCGGTGATCCTGGACGGGTCGCGGGCGACGTGCCGCCGCGCGCCCTCCAGGGAGAAGGCCGTGAACTGGGCCTGGCCGAAGGCGTCCTGATCCCCGAACCGGGTGATCCCGACCACCGTGACCGGCGTCCGGCGCGGCGTCAGGACCGCCGTCCGGTCCCCGACGCGCAGGTGGCCGTCGCGGGCGAACCTGCGGTCGATCACGACCTCGTCCGGGGCGCGCGGCGCCCGGCCTTCGACGACGCGGTACGGGTTCAGCGCCGGGTCGTCGATCCAGTTGCCCGCCGTGCGCGGACCGCGGGCGTTGATGACCGTCCCGTCCTCGGCCAGCAGTTGGCCGGAGCCCTGGATGACCGGCTGCACGTTCGCCGCGCCCGGCACCCGGGCGATCCGGTCCACCGCGGACGCGTCGATCTCACCGCGCAGCCGTCCCGGCGCGTTCGTCACCTGGGTCGCGTTCCGCACGCTCACGTCGGTGTCGGCGTACGCGCGGGCGAAGAACCCGTCGATGCTCCGCGACAGCGTGTCCCCCAGCACGAGCGTCCCGGTGAGGAACGCCACGCCCAGGAAGACCCCCACCAGGGCGGCCGCCAGCCGGCGGCGCCGCCCCCACAACTCCTTGATCGCCAGGCTTCTCATGACGTGAGACCTCGCATCCGGTCCAGGACGGTCGCCGGGGTCGGGTCGCGCATGACGTCGACCACCCGGCCGTCCGACAGGAAGACGACCGCGTCGGCGCGGGCCGCCGCGACCGGATCGTGGGTGACCATGGTGACGGTCTGGCCCAGGTCGTCCACGGCGCCTCTGAGCAGGTCCAGCACCTCGGACCCGGTACGGGAGTCGAGGTTGCCGGTGGGCTCGTCCGCGAAGACGATCTCCGGGCGCGTGATCAGCGCGCGGGCCAGCGCGACCCGCTGCTGCTGGCCGCCGGACAGCTCGGCGGGGCGGTGCGCCAGCCGGTCGCCGAGCCGCAGGGTCCGCACCACCGTCTCCAGCCACTCCGCGTCGGGACGGCGGCCGGCCAAGGTGAGCGGAAGCGTGATGTTGTCCCTGGCGGTCAGCGTGGGGAGCAGGTTGAACGCCTGGAAGACGAACCCGATCCGCTCCCGCCGCAGCCGGGTCAGCGCCCGGTCCGACAGCGCGCCGAGCTCCCGGCCGCCCACGTAGACCTGCCCGGAGGTCGGGGCGTCCAGACCCGCCACGCAGTGCATCAGCGTGGACTTCCCGGCCCCGGACGGCCCCATGATGGCGGTGAACCGTCCCTTCGGGAAGGTCACCGTGACGTCGTCGAGGGCGCGCACCGCCGTGCCGCCCGTCCCGTAGCTCTTGGTGAGGCGGACGGTGCGCGCACCGCCCTCCTGGTGTGCCGCCGTCCCTTCCGGCGGCTCCTTCGTCGCGTTCTCTGCCTGTGTCTCGGCCTGTGTTCCTGCCCGTGCCGTGTGTTCCATGGCCGCGATGGTCGCGGGACGGCATGCCCCCCGTCGTCGGGTGAGAAGCGTCACCCGGACTGCGCCTCCGGTCGCAGGCGCGCGGGTTCCCGTACGTCAGCGGTCGTACGGCGTGCCTTTTATCAGACCTTGCGTCCAATTTGTGACCGGGGCAACATACAAGCAGCCTTGCTTGTTTCTTGCCCCGCTCCTACCGTCGAGAACGTGTCAGCGAGCAAGCGGCCACGCCGCCACCGGCACCCGGGCGGGCGCCGGACCCAGGAGCAGCGCCGCGCCGAGACCCGGCGCCGGCTGATGGCGGCCACCGCGGACGCGCTGGCCGACGTCGGCTGGTCCGGCCTGTCCACCACCGAGGTCGCCCGCCGGGCCGGGGTGTCGCGCGGCGCGCAGCAGCACCACTACCCCACCAAGATGGCGCTGGTCGCGGCCGCGCTGGAGCACCTGCTCGACCGGCTGCGCGCCGAGTACGAGGCGGCGTTCGACGCGCTGCCCGCCGAACGGCGCGACGTCGCGGGCGCCATCGACCTCTTCTGGGACACCATCCGCACGCCCCCCGCCGTCGCGCTGCTGGAGCTGGCACTGGCCGGCCGCACCGACGAGGAGCTGCGCGAACTCAGCGTCGACCTCAGCGAACGGGTGGTGCGGATCGTCAAGGAGGTCTTCCACGGGCTGTTCCCCGAGACGCTGCCCGAGGACCAGGTCGACACGCTGATCCGCGCCCTGTTCGCGCTGCTGGTCGGGCTGTCCCTGCAGAATTCTCTGGACGCCGACGCCGCCGGCCACCAGGCCGCGGTGCTCGCCGGGCTCAAGGACTTCGCCCGGCTGATCGTCCCCGACCCCGCAGCCCCGGCGGTACCGGCGGCCGAGAACCCGCCGACATCCCGTACGCCCCATCAGCCAGCCAGGGAGCACGCGCAATGACCAAGGCACCGACCCGCCTCGCCGAGGAAGTCCGCGAGCAGGTCAAGGACCGCAAGTCCTACTACGGCGTCATCGACCGGCTGAACAAGGCGTCGGTCGACAAGCACTGGGAAGCCTACGCCGACATCCCCTGGGACGACCCCGAGTACGCGATCGACCCCGAGGACCCGCGCTGGATCCTGACCGACGAGGACCAGCTCGGCCGCACCGAGTGGTACCGGTCGCAACCCCCCGAGGTCCAGGCGCGGATCGGGCTGTGGCGGGTCGCCACCGCCATGAAGATCGGCCTTCAGTTCGAGAACCTGCTCAAGCGCGGACTGCTCAACTACGCCTACTGGCTGCCCAACGGGCGCCCGGAGTTCCGGTACGTGTACCACGAGACCACCGAGGAATGTCACCACGGGATGATGTTCCAGGAGTTCGTGAACCGCACCGGGCTGCCGATCCGCGGCATGCCCCGCGCCCTCACCGCGCTGGCGCAGATCGTCCCCTGGATCCCGCTGGTCAGCACCGAGCTGTTCTTCGTCTTCGTGCTCGGCGGCGAGGACCCGATCGACTACAAGCAGCGGCAGATGCTCAAGGGCGGGCACGTCAAGCACCCGCTCGAAGAGGCCATCATCAGGATCCACATCGCGGAGGAGGCCCGCCACATCTCCTTCGCCAGGCACTACCTCAAGCACCGGGTGCCGGACCTGCCCGGTCACAAGCGCCGGATGATCGCCCTGCTCAGCCCGCTGATCCTGGGCCGGATGGCGCGGATCATGCTGTCACCGCCCGGACCGATGGTGCGGCACTTCGGCATCCCCAAGGACGTCGTGCGCGCCGCGTACCGGGGCGGCGACCACCGCGACGACCTCAGCGACTCGGTCGGCAAGGTCCGCGACCTGCTCGCCGAGCTGGGCCTCATCACCCCGGTCAGCAAGCGGCTGTGGAAGCTGATGGGCGTCTGGGACGAGCCCGGCGTCCGGCGCGGCCAGGGCGCCCGGCGCCCCGCCCCGGGCGCGGCCTCCGCGAACGAGCGGGCGGCACGGTGAACGTCGCCGTCGTGACCGGCGGCGCGTCCGGCATCGGCCGGGCGATCGCCACCGCGCTGGTGGCCCGCGGCGACACCGTCCTCGTCACCGACATCGACGCCGACGGCGCCCGCAGGGTCGCCGACCGGCTCAACACCCTCGGCCGCGGCAAGGCCGCCGCCGCGGCGCTCGACGTCACCGACGCCGCCGCGGTGGCCGCCACCTACCAGGGCGTACGCGACGAGCACCGGCGGCTCGACCTGGTCTTCAACAACGCGGGCATCGCGATCGGCGGGCTGGCCGAGGAACTGACCCTCGACCACTGGAACCGCGCCATCGACATCAACCTCAAGGGCGTCGTCCACGGCGTGCACGCCGCGTACCCGATCATGCTGGAGCAGGGATCCGGGCACATCGTCAACACCGCGTCGCTGGCCGGGCTGGTGCCGATGCCGGCCGGCATCCCCTACACGGCGACCAAGCACGCCGTCGTCGGCCTGTCCCTCGGCCTGCGCGCCGAGGCGGCGGGACGCGGCGTCAAGGTCAGCGTCGTGTGCCCCGGCTTCGTCGACACCCCGCTGCTGGTCAACGTCAACCCCGGCCTACCCGAGACCCGGCTGAGCGGGGACGCCAAGGACGACATCGCCACGGCCGTGCCCCGCTTCTACACCGCCGAGAAGCTGGCGCGCGACATCATGCGCGGCGTCCGCCGCAACCAGGCGCTCATCGTCGCGCCCGCCAACGGGCGCGCGGCCTGGCGGGCCGCCCGGCTCAACCCGGCCCTGGCGGTGGGCGCCGCGCGGCTGTTCGTCGACCGCATGCGCGCCCGTCAGCCCGGGTTGTAGCAGGGCGACTCCAGGCGGTGCGCCTTGGCCGTCGGCCCCGGAGCGAAGTCGGTGATCACCTTGGAGCCGGTGAACTCGCGGTCGTCGGGACGGGCGATCACCGACTCCCGGAACGCGGCCGCGTTCGGCGTGCCCGAGAAGTTGCCCGCGTGCCGGGGCAGCATCCCCTCGTAGTCCACGGTGGTGGTCTGGCTCAGCGCCTCGTACACGCCGTCGCGGGTCAGGTTGCCGTTCGCCGCCGCCCGCTCCAGCACCGCCTTCAGCGGGTACTGGAAGATCCACCCCGAGGTGTAGGCGTCGTCCGGCGGCACCCGCCCCAGCGCCTGCCGCATCGCGGTGTGCCCCGGCGAGTCGTAGGCGAACGGCTTCCACGGCGACACCATCAGGTAGCGGGCCTTCAACGCGGGGGCCGCAGGGGTCCTCAACAGCGCCGCGGTATAGGCCGGGTTGTTGCCCATGAAGTGGCCCTGGAAGCCCGCCTCCACGGTCTTGCTGACGATCGCCGCCGTCTCGGCCGGGCCCGCCGTCACCACCACCAGGTCGGGCCTGCGGGTGAGGATCGTCCGGATCGCCTTCTCCTGCCGACCGGACCCCTGCGGGATCTCCAGCTCCGAGAAGCTCAGCCCGCGCGCCTCCGCCCCGATCCGCGCGCCCGCCGCCGCGTCTCCGCCGTAGTCGCCCGCATAGTGCACCGACAGCACGCTCTTGGCCTTGAACCGGTCGGCCGCGTAGTCGACCGCGTTCATCGCCTCGAAGCAGTACGAGGCGCCCGATTCCAGGATCACGTCCTCGAACTCCCACTTGGACGGGTAGGAGGCCGGAACCGCGATCATCCGCGCCGAGCGCAGCTCGCCCAGGACCGCCTCGGTGGTCGGCGAGCCCAGGCTCTGCGCCAGCGCCAGCACCCGGCCCTTGATCTCCTGGAAGGCGCGGCGGTGCGTGCCCGGGTCGTACCTGTTGTCCCGGACGTAGGTGTGCACGTCCACGTCGTAGCCGCCGATGCCGCCCTGCCGGTTCACCCGGTCCCAGAACGCCTTCTGCGCGACCACCATCGGCGTCCCCAGGTCCGTGAAGGGACCCACGGTCAGGTCGGAGATGATGCCCAGGTAGATGCAGCCGTGCTCCTTGTTCACCGCCCTGGGGCAGGGCTCCTCGGTCACCCCCGGGACCGGCGCGGCCGAGCCGCCGTCCGAACCGAACCCGCAGCCCGTCACCGCCGCCAGCAGCGCCGCCCCGGCGAGCGCGGCGCGCAGCGCCCTCATCTTGGGCCGCCGTGCACGCCCCGGGCTGTCACAACGCGCGAAGTCCATCGATCACTTCCTTGAGAATGCGCACGTCGGGAGGGCCGGAGGCGACCGGCCGCTGCACCTCCACCAGGCCGCGCTCCAGCAGGTCGCCCAGCAGCACCCGGACGACGCCCACCGGAAGCCGCAGGTCCGACGCCAGCTCGGCCACCGGCACCGGACGCAGGCAGCGCTCCAGGATCCGCTCGTCCTCGGGGGTGAGCAGCACCGGATCGGGCGGCGGCACCTCGGCCGTCACCACCACCGCGATGAGGTCGAGTTCGCCGCCGGGCCTCCGGCTGCGGGTGCGGCCACGGGTGACCGCGAAGGGACGGACGACCGGCCCGGCCTCCTCGTCCACCCACAGGTCGTCGTCCGGGCGGCGCCCCCGGCGCCGGTCCGGGTACCCGCCGGGGAAGTCACGCGCCATCAGTCACCGCCGGAGCCGGGGGCGGTGTCCGTACCGTCCGCGCCGTCCGTGCGGTCTGTGCGGTCGTCCGCCGTGGGCGGGTCCTCGGCGGCGCCGTCGTCCCCAGAGGCGGCGGAGGATCCGTTGCCGGACGGCGAGGAGCGGGGCGCGAACCAGTCGGACTGGCCGGACGCGCGCGCCTTGCCGTTCTCGGCGTTCCCGGTGGCGCGGCCCCGCTCCCACCCGCGCTGCATCGTCGCCATCAGGTCGCGGGCCGCCTCCGGCGAGCGCGCCTCACGCGGCTCCCCGGCGTGAACGGCCGCGTCGCCGCCCCGCTCGGACCCGCCGTCGCGGTCGCCCGCCGCCGAACCGCGGAGCTGCGGCGCCATATGCGTCTGGCGGCGCCGCGTGGGCAGCGGAAACCACTCCCCGTCCGGCCGCGCCTCGATCCCGTCCGGGTCCTCGGCGTCGTCCGGCACCTCGCTGAACTCCGGCCGCCCGTCCGTCCGCGCACGGGAGTAGGAGTCGCGCAGCGTCGTCACCGGGCCGGCATGGTCGGCGGGCGCGCTCGGCACGACCAGCGCGGGCGGCTCACCCGGCCGGGACGCGCCCCCGTCCCGCGCCGCCCGCTCGCCGCCGTCCGTGACCGCGTACGCCGCCGGCCGCTCCGGCGGCTCCACCACCAGCTCGTGCGGGATCAGCGCAATCGCGATGATCCCCCCGTACGGCGACGGGCGCAGCGTCACCTTGATGCCGTGCCTGGCCGCCAGCCTCGCCACGACGAACAGGCCCAGCCGCGCGCTGTCGTCCAGGTTCAGCTCGGGATCGGTGGCCAGCAGCCGGTTCAGCTCGGCCAGCGTGTCGGGCGCCAGGCCCAGGCCCCGGTCCTCGACCTCCAGCGCGAAACCGTGCGCGACCTCCTGACCCGTCACCCGGATCGGGGTGCTCGGCGGGGAGAACGCCGCCGCGTTCTCGATCAGCTCCGCCATCAGGTGGATGGTGTCGGCGACCGCGGGACCGACCAGCGCCGTCCGTCCCATCGGCACCACCTCGACCCGGGCGTAGTCCTCCACCTCGGCCGCCGCGGCGCGCGCCACGTCCACCAGCCGCACCGGGTCGCGCCACGTCCGCCCCGACGGGCGGCCCGACAGGATCACCAGGCCCTCGGCGTGCCGCCGCATCCGCGTCGCCAGCGAGTCCAGCTCGAACAGCCGTTGCAGCTCGTCGGGATCCTCGGTGCCGCGCTGCATGCCCTCCAGCATCCGCAGCAGCCGCTGGAGCAGCGACTGGTTGCGCCGCGCCAGCGTCACGAACACCTCGTTCAGCCGCCGGTGCGCGCCCGCCTCCGACTCCGCCGCGCGCACCACGGCCGCCCGCGCCTCGGTGAACGCGCGGTCGATCTGCGCGACCTCGGTGATCCGGTACCGTCCTCCCCGCGAGCCCAGCGGGTCGTCCAGCGGGACCTCCTCGCCGCGCCGCGCCCGCTCGCTGATCAGCGGCAGCCGGTGCTGCGCGAACTCGGTCACGGACGCGGCCATGTCGCGGCTCTCCACGATCAGGCGGCGGCCCGCACGGATGGCGATCAGGACGGCCGCCACCACGGCCAGCAGCCCGAGCCCGCCGGTCAGCCCGAGCCGCATCAGCACCGCGCTCGCCTCGTCCCTGGCCCGCCGCGTGTTCTCCGCGCGGATCCGCGACGACAGCTCGGCGAGCTGCGCGTCCGCGGCCTCGGTCGAGGTGTGCCACGCGCCGATGTCCACGTCGGGACGCCCGGACGTGGCGCCGCCGCGCATCAAACGCTCCTGAAGGTTCTGGAAGCGGCGGAACTCCGGCCCCGTGACGATCCGCTCGTACTGCGCCCGCCAGGCCGCCGGAAGGCCGCGCGACGCGTCGGAGTACAGGAACCGGTGCGCCCCCGCGAACTGCACCAGTTGCAGGTGCTCGTCCTGGCTCAGCCGGCCCGCCGCGAGCGCGCCGGTCACCAGCGCGTCCTCACGGGCCAGGTTCTCCCTGGCGCGATCCAGCGTGCGCAGGATCCGGCTCTGCCGCACCAACTGCGGGTCCATCGAATGGACCTCGTCGTAGATCTCGGCGGCCAGCTCGATGTACTCGGTGTAGCGCGACAGCGCCTCGGCGCGGTTCAGGTCACGGCTGTCCACGGCCGCGCGCAGCCCCTCAAGGCCGCCCAGCGCCGCCGCGAACCGCACCATCCGCTGCCGGGTCGCCGGACGCGTCGCGCCCGCGATGTCGTCGTCGGCCGCGGACGCCCGGAACCGCTGGCGCGCCCGGTCGGTCGCCGCCCGCTGCGCCTCGAACCCGGCCCGCCCGATCGTCGCGTCGTCCCCCAGGGCCGACAGCGACATCCGCCGCTCGTCCTGCAACGCCGCGATGACCTGGTCGGTGGGCTCCAGCACCTTCTGGGTGAACGTGCGCGCCCGCGTCTGCCGCAGGCTGTCCTGAAGCGAGGTGGTCGCCGCGACGCCCCACAACACCACCAGCGCGGTGACGGGCGGGACCAGCAGCAGCACGATCCTGGACCGGACCGACCTGGCCCTGCCCCGCAGCAGCGCGGGCCTCCTCGCCGAGAGCACGCTCGGGCGGCTCGGGCCGTCCGAGCCGCCGGGGCCGCCCGCGCCGGAAGGGCTCCGCCACCCTCGCGGCCGGAAACGCCGGGCCATCACGCCTCCAGGCGACTGGCACGGACAACGCTCATGACGACCCCCGCCATTATGTGAGCCAGCTCACTCGGTAGCCCGGAACGCTACTGCATCATCCCGAGACACTTGGACCAAATGACTCATAGGCCCGGATCGTTACATATGTGTAACTTCGGCCGCCGAATCTTGATCAGAACGCCCGCCCGTCCCGCGGGCACGGAGGCCCCGTGGACACGGAGGCTTCGGGACAGGCACGACCGGTGACCGAGGACGCCACCGGATCGGGATTCAGCCTGATCAGCAGCATCGCGGCGTCGTCGCGGAGCCGCCCGCCCACATGGGCGCGCAGGCCCGCCTCCAGCGCCGCCGGCAACGCTTCGAGATCACTGTCGTGCGCGGCGCAGACATGTTCGATGAGCGGGAAGAACCTGCCGTCCGCGTCACGGGCCTCGCTGACCCCGTCGGTGTAGAGGAGCAGCCGGTCGCCCGGGACTAACGGAACCTCGAACACCGCGTCGACCGGGTCCGGGCCGCCCACCACACGGTGCAGGCCCAGCGGCGGAGCGCAACCGGCCCCGGGCGGTTCCGCGCAGGTCACCGCCCCGCCGGAGAGCACGAGGGGCGGCGGGTGCCCGCAGTTCACCACCCGGGCGCCGCCGCCCCCGGCCGGGATCTCGACCAGCACCGCCGTGACGAACCCCTCCTCGCCCTCCTGCGCCGCCAGGAACGCGTCCAGCCGCTCCGCCACACCCGCCAGCGTCACCTCGTTCCACGCCAGCCCGCGGAAGGCGCCGAGCACGTCGGCGGCCTTCTCGACCGCGCCCAGCCCCTTGCCCATCGCATCGCCCATGATCATGCGGATGCCGTAGGGGCTGTCCACGATGCCGTACAGGTCGCCGCCGACACTGGCCTGCGCGTCCGCCGCCAGATAGCGCACCACCGCGTCCACCGGCCCGACCCGGCGCGGCACCGGGCGCAGCACCGCACGCTGCGCCGCCTCCGCCACCCGGCGCAGCCCGTCCTGGACGTCCACGCCCCGCTCAAGGCGGCGGAACGCGACCCACACCATCGCGGTCGTCACCACGGTCCCCAGCAGGCTCGTGGTCACCGCCACCGGCCGTTCCGCCCAGTGCAAGACGCCCAGCGGCGCCGCCACACCCAGCGTGGCCAGCGTGACCACCGCCAGCAGCCGCGTCCCCGCCGGACGCAGAACCGCCGTCGCGGGAACCACGGCCAGCAGCGCCATCAGCGTGGTGGGGTCCGGCAGGAGCAGATCCAGCGCGCCGATCAGCGCCAGCGCGGACAACGGCACGAGCACGGTTTTCAGCGCTCTCCTTGGCTCGTCGGTCGAGGGGAGGTCCTACACGAGCATGGTGGTTCGCCGATCGTCTCGGACGGCATCAGCACGCCGCCGGACGATGCCAGTGGCCGAGTGTAGTGGACCCGATACGAAACGAATCGGGCTTCGATGAACCGGTTCGCCTTACGCTCAGCACCCGGATCGGCCGGGAACCCGCCCGACCGTCATGCCAGACATTCTCATCACGCCAGCCTCGCGCGGCTCGCTCCATGCGATGACCTTAGGGCGCCGGGTAGCGGCGATAGGGAAGGTCACCGCCACCTGACCGCACCCGGACGGCGCCATTGCGGGGCCGTCATCGGCGTTCGCCGGACAGCGCCGGGTAATGCAGGTCGAAGGCCGGACGTTCCGACCTGATCCGGGGGATCGACGTGAAGTTGTGCCGGGGAGGCGGCGACGACGTCGCCCATTCCAGCGAGTTGCCGAACCCCCACGGGTCGTCGGCCTCCACACGGGTGCCGTGCCGCGCCGTCCGGTAGACGTTGTAGAGGAAGAACAGCGTCGACACGCCCAGGATGAACGCCCCGACGCTCGACACCCGGTTCAGCGCGGTGAACTCCGCGGGATAGTCGGCGTACCTGCGCGGCATTCCCTCCACGCCCAGCCAGTGATGCACCAGGAACGTCGTGTGGAAGCCGATGAACAGGAACCAGAAGTGCAGCCTCCCCAGGATGTCGTTCAGCATCTTCCCGGTCATCTTCGGCCACCAGAAATAGAAGCCGGAGAACATCGCGAACACCACGGTGCCGAACACCACGTAATGGAAGTGCCCCACCACGAAATAGGAGTCGTGCGCCTGGAAGTCCAGCGGCGGGGAGGCCAGGATGATCCCGGTCAGCCCGCCGAACAGGAACGTCACCAGGAACCCCACCGCGAACAGCATCGGCGACTCGAAACTCAGCCTGCCGCGCCACATCGTCCCCACCCAGTTGAAGAACTTCACCCCCGTGGGCACCGCGATCAGGAACGTCATGAACGAGAAGAACGGCAGCAGCACCCGCCCGGTGGGGAACATGTGGTGCGCCCACACCGTCATCGACAGCCCCGCGATCGCGATCGTCGCCGCCACCATCCCGACGTAGCCGAACAGCGGCTTGCGGCTGAACACCGGAATGACCTCGGTGATGATGCCGAAGAACGGCAACGCGATGATGTAGACCTCGGGATGCCCGAAGAACCAGAACAGATGCTGCCACAGCAGCGCGCCGCCCAGCGACGGGTCGTAGACGTGCGCGCCGAGCCTGCGGTCCGCCTCCAGCGCCAGCAGCGCGGCCGCCAGCACCGGGAAGGCCAGCAGCACCATCAGGCTGGTCAGCAGCACGTTCCACGTGAAGATCGGCATTCGGAACATCGTCATGCCCGGTGCCCGCATACCGATGATCGTGGTGATGAAGTTGACCCCGCCCAGAATCGTCCCGAAACCGGACAACACCAGGCCCATCACCCACAGGTCGCCGCCCACACCGGGCGTCCGGACGAAGTCGGTCAGCGGCGTGTACGCGGTCCATCCGAAGCTGGCGGCGCCACCCGGAGAGATGAACGAGGCGAACACGATGAGGCCGCCGAACAGGAACAGCCAATAGCTGAACATGTTGATCCGGGGGAACGCCACGTCGGGCGCCCCGATCTGCAACGGCATGATCACGTTCGCGAATCCGATGAACAGCGGCGTCGCGAACAGCAGCAGCATCACCGTCCCATGGATGGTGAACATCTGGTTGAACTGCTCGTTGCTCAGGAACTGCCGGCCCGGTTCCGCCAGCTCCGCCCGGATCGCCATGGCCATCAGCCCGGCCAGCAGAAAGAACACGAACGAGGTGATCAAGTACAGATAGCCGATCACCTTGTGGTCGGTGGTGGTCATCCAGGAGACGAAGACCGAGCCCCGGGTACGCCGCCGGGGCGGGGCCTCCGGGATAGGGCGACCGAGCAGGGTCATGCCGGACTCCAATGACGGAAGTGCGCCACGTCGGAAGCGAAGGTCCTTCCCAACTATTCGCCAGCGCTCTTAGCCGTGCAAGGGAGGTTCTAGGCGCATACGGACATAGGCTGGAA
>NZ_JBIMPP010000078.1:0-33391 GCF_043906805.1 Actinomadura sp. SCN-SB
CGGGCGGGCTCTCCGATCGAGACGCCGGGCGCCCGTTCCAGTCCGGTCGCCCGGAGCATCCCGGCGAGCCGGGGCGGGACGCCGCGCAGGAGCACCTGCCGCTGGCGGCCGCCGCTGGTGCGCCCGGCCTCCACGATCCGGCGCAGGCCCTCCTCGTCGCAGGTGTGGAGCCCGGAGAGGTCGAGGCAGACCAGCCCGGCGCCCGGGGGCAGGACCCGCAGTACGCGGTCGAGCGCGGGCCTGGTGGCGGCGTCGAGCGTCCCGGTCAGCGCGAGACCGGGCGGGCGGAAGAGCGGGGTGACGCGCAGCGCGCCGTCGTCGTAGAGGTCGTCGGCGCGTGCCCGCGCGTGGTGGTGGGACTCCATCCGTTCCAGCCGGGACGCGGGGAGGCGGCGCCGGTCGTACTGGCACAGCATCATCGCCACGATGCGGGCGCCGCGCAGGACGGGTCCGACGTGGCGTTCGCACGCGGCCACGCGCCGGGCGAGGAACTCCGCCTCGGCGGCCAGGTCGACGGGGCGCCCGGTCGCGGGGGCGGGCGGCAGCAGCGGCCATTCGCCGGTCAGCCGGATCCCGCGGTGGCCCTGGAGCAGCGCCAGTTCGGTCTCGGTGGCGAGCAGGCCCATCGTCTCGTCGGGCCGGAACCCGCCGGTGCCCCGGTAGACCTCCGCGACGGTCCGGACCACCAGCCGGCCGTCGTCCAGCGCGGCGGCCAGGTCGAGCCCGGCGGCCTGCGGCAGGGTTTCGAGCCTGGCGGGGCGGGGCCGCAAACCGACCGGCAGGGCGTGCGGGCTCTCCTGGTCCGCCAGATAGACGATCTTGTGTTCGGCGGCCAGGCCGTCCCTGACGAAGGAGAACAGCACCGACCGGCGCTCGTCGGCGTCGCCGTAGGCCAGGCAGAAGTGATCGCCGCGCACCATCCGCCCGACCGCCCTCGGGGCCGATGAGATCGTCATCCGATCAAGGTATCAACACCGAAAGCGACGGCGTCGGGACATTGCGTAACAATCCACGCCGAAGCCGTGGCCGGACGCGGTCATCTGAGCGATACGCGGCCCGGCGCGCCTCACCACAACGCGCGGACGAGGGTCTCCTGGAACATGGTCAGCCAGTCGTAGGCGGCGAACATGGGGGTACGCGGGTCGTTCGCGTCCAGGTCGGCGGCCTCCTCGTACCACTCCTCCGTGATGTCGAGCCGGGTGCCGAGGGCCAGCCGCACGTCGTTGAGCGCGCGCAACCACACCTGCGCCTGCTCCTGGTCGAGCATGACGTCGGCGCCTTTCCGCGCGTCGCCGACCGCGTCCAGCACCGTGGCGGCCGCGTCCCGCTTGCCGTCGCGCAGGCCCATCTCGGTGTAACGGCGGAATTCCACGGCCGCCGCGTCGTCCTGGTAGGCGTCGGGGAACAGCCGTGCCAGCACCGGGTCGTCGGGCTTGGCGGCCTTGTCAGCGATGCCCAGCGCGGCCAGTTCACCGTCCTCGCCCGGCCGCTCGCCCAGCAACTCCAGCATCTGCTCCATGAGCACCCGTACCAGGGCGGCCTCTTCGGGCTCCAGCCGGATGCGGACCCCTCTGGGCCCTCGGAGGGCGCCGCCGGCTTTGGTGACGTTCACAGGTCACCGGGCCGGGTCGCCACGGACTCAGTCATCGCGCTTCACAGTGGCCCACAGCCCGTAGGAGTGAAGGATCTCAACGTCGCGTTCCATCTCCTCGCGGGTTCCGTTGGCCACGACCGCGCGGCCCTTGTGGTGGACGTCGAGCATGAGCTTCTCCGCCTTCGGCTTGGGGTATCCGAAGACGGTCTGGAACACGTAGGTGACATAGGACATCAGGTTGATCGGGTCGTTCCAGACGATCGCCAGCCACGGACGGTCCGCGCTCCGGTCCTCGCCGACGTCCGGCCGGTCCAGCTCGACCGGCGCGGGTGCGGTGCTCATGCTCATGCCGCTCATGGGCCCGCTCTCCTCGCACTCCTCATCGGATCATCATCGGATCATCGTCTTCCTCCATGGTGCACGCCCGGCCCGCGTGCCGCACGCGCCGCCTCCCCCTAGGCAGTACGCGCGACGCGCCCTTTAGGGTTCCAGGTGTGGACCTTGGCGAGCTTGGCGTAAGCACGGCGCTGCTGACCGACCAGTACGAGCTGACCATGCTCCAGGCCGCGCTGAACAGCGGCACCGCGGACCGGCGCGCGGTGTTCGAGGTGTTCGCGCGGCATCTGCCGAATGGGCGCAGATATGGCGTCGTCGCCGGAACGGGGCGCCTGCTGGACGCGATCGAGGCGTTCTCGTTCGACGAGGCGGCGCTGGAGTTCCTGAGCGCCCGCGGGGTGGTGGACGAGACCACGGCGGGATGGCTGGAGAAGTTCAGGTTCACCGGGAACGTCTGGGGCTATCCCGAGGGCGAGTGCTATTTCCCGGACTCGCCGATCCTGGTGGTGGAGGGGACGTTCGCCGAGGCCGTCCTGCTGGAGACGGTCGTGCTGTCCATCCTCAACCACGACTGCGCGATCGCCTCGGCGGCCTCGCGGATGGTGCAGGCGGCGCAGGGACGGCCGCTGATCGAAATGGGGTCCCGGCGCACCCACGAGCGGGCGGCGGTGGCCGCGGCGCGCGCCGCGTACGTCGCGGGTTTCGCCACCACGTCCAATCTGGAGGCGGGCCGCCGCTACGGCGTGCCCACGGCGGGGACCAGCGCGCACGCGTTCACGCTGCTGCACGACAGCGAGCGGCACGCGTTCGAGGCGCAGTTGGCCTCGCTCGGGCAGAGCACGACCCTGCTGGTCGACACCTACGACGTCGAGCGGGCCGTGCGCACCGCCGTCGAACTGGCGGGGCCGTCGCTGGGCGCGGTCCGGATCGACAGCGGCGACCTGGGCGTGGTGGCCCGGCGGGTACGCGCCCAGCTCGACGAGCTGGGCGCCCACGACACCCGCATCGTGGTCACCGGCGACCTGGACGAGTACGGCATCGCGGCGCTGGCCGCCGCGCCCGTGGACGGCTACGGGGTGGGGACGGCCCTGGTCACAGGCTCGGGCGCGCCCACGGCCTCGCTGGTCTACAAGCTGGTGGCGCGGTCGGACGGGCCGGAGGACGACGCGCCGATGCGTTCCGTCGCCAAGCGTTCGGCGGGCAAGCCGACGCGGGGCGGGCGCAAGGCCGCGATCCGCCGTGTCGACGCGCGCGGCACCGCGTACTCCGAGGTGCTCACCACGGGCGAGCCCACGCCGGGGCCGCGCGACCGCCTTCTGCACGTCCCGCTCATCCAGGACGGGACGGTGGTCGGCCGCGAGACGCTGGAGGCGGCCAGGGAACGCCATGCCCGGGCGGTGCGGGAGTTGCCCGCGACCGCGCTCCAGCTCTCCAAGGGCGATCCCGCCCTCCCCACCGAGTTCGTCGACGGCGGTCCGCGGCCCTGAGGTCCGCGTGGGGTAGCGTCACAAGGGGAATGGGGAACGAGGAGTCGACCATGGGCAAGGCTCTGATCATCGTTGACGTGCAGAACGACTTCTGCGAGGGCGGGTCACTGCCCGTCGAAGGGGGCGCGGAGGTGGCGCGGGCCATCTCCGAGTACGTGGCCGCGCGGGGGGACCAGTACGACCACATCGTGGCGACCCGGGACTTCCATCTCGACCCGGGCACGCACTTCTCCGACACGCCCGACTTCAAGGAAAGCTGGCCGCCGCACTGCGTGATCGGCACCGAGGGCGCCGACTTCCATCCCAACCTGTCGCTGGGGCCGATCGAGGCGGTGTTCAGCAAGGGGCGGCAGGAGCCCGCGTACAGCGGGTTCGAGGCGGTCTCCGACCAGGACGTGCCGCTGGAGGAGTGGCTGCGCGACCACGACGTGGACAGCGTGGACATCGTCGGCATCGCCACCGACCACTGCGTTCGCGCGACGGCGGTGGACGCGGCCAGGGCCGGGCTGAAGCCCACCGTCCTGCTCGACCTCACCGCGGGGGTGTCGCCGACGACGACCGAGCGGGCCCTGAGCGAGCTGAAGTCGGCGGGCGTGACCCTGTCCGGCAGCCCCGTCGTGAAGACCTGACGTGGCGGAGACCCTCGTCATCATCGTCATGGGAGTGTCCGGCAGCGGCAAGACCACCGTGGGGGCGCGCCTGGCCGAGCGGCTGGGCTGGGATTTCGCCGACGCCGACGACTTCCACACGCCGGGCGACATCGCGCGGATGAGCGCGGGGATCCCGCTCACCGACACCGAACGGGAGCCCTGGCTGCGGTCCATCGCCGAGTGGATCGAGGGGCGGCTGACGTCGGAGACGCCCGCGGTGGTGACCTGCTCCGGCCTCAGGCGCCGCTACCGGGAAGTGCTCGCCGGCGGCCGACCGGGCGTCGCGCAGGTGTTCCTGGACGAGGGCCGCGACGTGATCGCGCGGCGGATGGAGAGGCGCCGGGAGCACTTCTTCCGTCCCGGCCTCCTCGACAGCCAGTTCCGCGACCTGGAGCGTCCCACACCGGACGAGGGCGTGGTCACGGTCGAGAACACCGGCACGCCGGAGGAGACGGTCGTCGCCATCGTGTCGGAGCTGGAACTGGAGACCACACCGGCGGAGAGCTGATGGACAAGCCGATGGACATCGGTATCGGGCTGCCGTCCACCATCCCCGGCGCCGGGCCCGAGCGGATCCTGGGCTGGGCGGTGGCCGCCGAGGAGCGGGGCTTCAGCACGCTCGCGGCGATCGACCGGCTCGTGTACGGGAACACCGAGCCGCTGGTCACGCTGGGCGCGGTCGCGGCGGTCACCCGCGGGATCCGGCTCATGACCTCGATCCTGCTGGTGCCGTTCCGCGTGAACGCCGCCCTGGTGGCCAAGCAGGCCGCGACCGTGAACCACCTGTCCGGCGGGCGGCTGGTGCTGGGCATGGCGGTCGGCGGCTACGAGGACGACTACGCCGCGTCCGGGGTGCCGTTCGCGGGACGCGGCGCGCGGTTCGACGCGATGCTGGACGAGATGACCCGCGTCTGGGCGGGCGAGAGGCGCGGCACGGCGGGGGCGATCGGTCCCGCGCCGGGGCTGGGACGCTCCCGGATCGTGTTCGGCGGCGGCAGCGAGCGGACGTTCGCCAGGATCGCGCGCTGGGGCTCCGGCTGGATCGCGGGAAGCCGCGGCGTCGGCTCGTTCCGGCGAGGCGCCGAGGGCGTCCGGCGCGCCTGGGAGGCGGCGGGACGTGACGGCACGCCCCGGCTGATGGCCCAGCCGTACTTCGCGCTCGGGCCACGTGCCCGCCAGAACGCCGAGGCGTTCCTGGGCGACCACTACGCCACCGAGGGAGCGGCGAGCATCGAGCAGGTCGTCGCGTCCTCGCTGACCAGCCCCGCCGCCATACAGGACGCGGTCGCGGCCTACGCGGAGGCGGGGTGCGACGAGTTGCTGCTGTTCCCGTGCGACCCGGATCCGGAGCAGGTGGGGCTGCTCGCGGAGGCCCTGCGCGCCTAGGCCGTGGGCGATCTCGGGTGGTCGCCGCCGTTGATCTGGTCGACGGCGTGCGCCAGGACCCGTCCCAGCACGGCCATGCCGTCGCGGACCCCGCCGGTCGACCCGGGCAGGTTCACGATGAGCGTGCGGCCCGCGACCCCGGCCAGGCCGCGCGACAGGATCGCGGCCGGCACCTTGTCGCGTCCCTCCATCCGGATGGCGTCGGCGATCCCGGGGATCTCGCGTTCGATCACCAGCCGGGTCATCTCCGGCGTCCGGTCGGTGGGGGTGAGGCCGGTGCCGCCCGAGGTGACCACGGCGTCGTAGCCCTGCTCCACCGCGTCCCGCAGCACCGCGGCGACCGGCTCGCCGTCGGGGATCACCACGGGCCCGTCCACCTGGCAGCCCAGGTCCTCCAGCAGCTCCACCAGCACGGGCCCGGAAGTGTCGGCGTAGACCCCGGCCGCGGCCCGGTTGGAGACGGTCACCGCCATGACCCTGATCACGGCCGCCGCCAGACGCCGGTCTTGCCGCCGGTCTTCTCCTCGACCCGCACGTCCGTGACGACCGCGGCCGGGTCGAGCGCCTTCACCATGTCGATCAGCGCGAGCGCGGCCACGGTCACCGAGGTCAGCGCCTCCATCTCCACGCCCGTGCGGTCGGCGGTGCGGACGACGGCGGCGATGGCGACGCCCGCGTCCTCGATCCTCAGGTCCACCTGCACGCCGTGCAGCGCGATCGGATGGCACAGCGGGACCAGGTCGGGCGTGCGCTTGGCCGCCATGATCCCCGCGATCCTGGCCACGGCGATCGCGTCGCCCTTCGGGACGTCGCCCGCGCGCAGCGCCTCGACGGTGACGGGCGACAGGCGGACGAAGCCGGTGGCCGTCGCCGTCCGCGCGGAGACGTCCTTGCCGGACACGTCGACCATCCGGGCACGGCCCGCCTCGTCGACGTGGGTGAGCCCGTGGGCGTGGGTGTGCTCGGAATCCATGCTCATGACGGGAGCCTCATGACCTGTACCTGGGTGCCGGCCGGCAGCGCCTCGACGTCCTCGGGCAGGACGATCAGGCAGTCGGCGGACGACAGCGACCACAACTGATGGGAGCCTTGCGTCTCGGCCGGGGTGACCTCGTACGCGCCCCTCCGCGGTGCCAGCCGCCCACGCACGAAGTGCCGCAGCCCCGCCGGGGACGTGACGTCCTCGGTGAGCACGGCGGGCCATGTGGGCAGCGGTTCGGGCGGCAGTCCCTGCATGGCGTGCAGTGCGGGACGCACGAAGACCTGGAACGAGACGAAGGCGCTGACCGGGTTGCCGGGCAGCGTGAAGATCGGCGTCCCGTTCAGCAGACCGAAGCCCTGCGGCTTGCCCGGCCGCATCGCCACCTTGCTGAACACGACCGATTCCCCGGCCTTCGCCGTGAACACCTCCTTGACGACGTCCCTGGCGCCCATGGACACGCCACCGGAGGTGATCAGCGCGTCGGCGCGGGCGAGCTGGTCCTCGATCGACTCCAGGACCTCGGCCGGCTCGTCCCCGACGGTCGCCTCGCGGTAGCCCTTGGCGCCCGTCTCGTTCACCGCCGCGGTCAGCATGAAGCTGTTGGAATCCCAGATCTGGCCCGCCGCCAGCGGCGTGCCGGGCTCGCGCAGCTCGGTGCCGGTGGACAGCACCACCACGCGCGGGCGCGGGCGTACCGGGACGCGGGACCGGCCCACCGCCGCGATCATGCCGAGCTGGGCGGCGCCGAGCCGGGTGCCCGCCTCGACCACCACCTTGCCTGCCTCCACGTCCTCGCCCGACCTGCGGATGTAGTGACCGGGCGGAACGGGACGGGTGACGCGCACCGTGGCCGTGCCGCCGTCGGTCCACTCCACCGGGATCACCGCGTCCGCCCCGGCCGGGACCGGCGCGCCCGTCATGATCCGGGCGCTCAGCCCGGGACGGATCGCCGACACGCCCACGTCGCCCGCCGCGATGTCACCGATCACCGGCAGCGCCACCGGGTCGGACTCGGTGGCCTCGGCCACGTCCGCCGCGACGACGGCGTACCCGTCCATCGCGGAGTTGTCGAACGGCGGCAGCGGCACCGGCGCCTCCACCGGCTCGGCCAGCACCCCGCCCTGCGCCTCCAGGAGCGCCAGGTCCAGCGGCGGCAGCAGCGGCACGGCGCTCAGAATCCCCGCGAGATGCTCCTCGACCGATCTCATGCCCACGGCCCCAGTCTCCCGCGCCGTCACGACTCCCCGGGAGAGCCGTCGCGGTTCTTGCGGACGAACTCGCGCAGCCACGGCATGAACTCCGGCGCCAGGTCGGGACGCTCGGCGGCGAACTGCACGACCGTGCGCAGGTACTCCTGTTTGTTGCCGGTGTCGTAGCGGCGGCCCCGGAACTTCACCCCGTACACCGTCCCGCCCTCCTCGACCGGCATGCGGGCGAGGGTGAGCAGCGCGTCGGTGAGCTGGATCTCGCCGCCGCGTCCCGGCGGGGTCCGGTCCAGGACCTCGAAGACCCTCGGGTCGCAGACGTACCGGCCGATGATGATCCAGTTGCTGGGCGCCTCGTCCTGGGGCGGCTTCTCCACCAGGTCGGTGATCTTGACGACATCGTCCTCGTCGGTGGCCTCGATGGCGGCGACGCCGTACGAGGACACCTGGTCGGGGTCGACCTCCATCAGCGCCACCACGCTGCCGCCCAGCCGCGAGCGCACGTCCATCATGCGCGTCAGCAGCGGGTCGCGGTGGTCGATCATGTCGTCGCCCAGCAGCACCGCGAACGGCTCGTCGCCGACGTGCTGGCGGGCGCAGAGCACCGCGTGCCCCAGCCCCTTGGGCTCGCCCTGCCGGACGTAGTGCATGATGGCCAGGTCGCTCGACTTGCAGACCGAGGCCAGCCTGTCCTCGTCGCCCTTGGCGCGGAGGGCCTCCTCGAGTTCGTAGGCCCGGTCGAAGTGGTCCTCGATGGACCGCTTGCTCCGGCCGGTGATCATCAGGACGTCGACGAGCCCGGCGTTGACCGCCTCCTCGACGACGTACTGGATCGCCGGTTTGTCGACGATGGGAAGCATTTCCTTGGGTGTCGCCTTGGTGGCGGGCAAGAATCGGGTACCGAGGCCGGCCACAGGGACGACGGCCTTGAGGACTGGTTCGAAGTCGGCCATGAACCGACCTTAGTCATCCCGGGGGAGCCCGCCGTGCAGCACACCGCCGCCAAATCCGATCTCCGCGTGGCGACGCTGGCCAGGAGGTCGGCGATGGACCCGGGGGCCCGCGCGGCGGCGGCGCGCTCGCTGCGCGACGCGGTGCTGGCGGTGCCCGAACTGGAGATGGCCGGGACTGTCGCGGCGTATGTGTCGATCGGCACCGAACCGGACACCAGGGGGCTGCTGCTGGCGCTCTGGAAGCGCGGGACGTATGTGCTGCTCCCCAGGCTGCGACCGGACAACGACCTCGACTGGGCGTCGTACGAGGGGCCCGACTCGCTGGTCCCCGGGCCGCACGGCCTGCTGGAACCGTCCGAGCCGCCGCGCGGCCCGGACGCGGTGTCGAGCGCGGACGTCGTGCTCGTCCCGGCGCTGGCGGTCGACCGCCGCGGGACGCGGCTCGGCCGCGGCGGGGGGTCCTACGACCGGGCGCTGGCCAGAGTCGGCCCGGCGATCCTCACCGCCGCCCTGGTATACGACGGGGAACTTGTCGACGCACTGCCCGCCGAGCCGCACGACCGGCACGTCCGCGCCGCCGTGACCCCCTCGGAGGGTCTCGTACGGTTGGCCTGACGCCGTTGGAGGCATTGAGGGCGCTGAGAGCTCCCGGGGGCTCGCCATGAAGGCTTGGAGGCGTCGGTGACGTTCGGTACGCGGTTACGGAGGTTGACGCATGGCGACACCATGGCGGGTGCTGACGCTCGCGCCACTCGACAGGGACTTGGTAAAAGGGCTGTTCAAGCCGCTGGGAGACGCGGTCGAGCTGCTCTTCCCCGAGTCCCGTGACGAGGACGGCCTGCTCGCCGTGCTGCCCGGCGCCGAACTGATCATCGGTGACTTCACCGGCCTGTTCTCGCTGGACAAGCGGGTGCTGGAGGCCGCGCCGCACCTGGCGTTCGTCCAGACGCCCAGCGTCGGGACCGACAGCGTGGACGTCGACATGCTGGCGAAGGCGGGCATCCCGGTGGCCAACACCGCCGGGGCCAACGCCCGCGGGGTCGCCGAATGGGCCCTGGGCGCGGCGCTGGTGCTGTGCCGCCACCTGGCCTGGGCCGACCGCGGCGTCCGCGCCGGCGGGTGGCCGCAGCGCGAACTGCTGGCCCGCAACCCCCGCGAGATCCACACCCAGCGCGTCGGGATCGTCGGGTACGGCGCGATCGGCTCGGAGACGGCCCGGCTGTTCGAGGCGCTGGGCTCCCCGGTGTCGTACTGGTCGAGGCGGCGCCGCCCGGAGGCGTCCGCCACGTACCGGGAGCTGGACGACCTGCTCGCCGTCTCCGACATCCTCGTGCTGACCCTGCCGCTGACGCCGGACACGCGCGGCCTGCTGGACGCCCGCCGCCTCGCCCTGCTCCCCGACCAGGCGCTGCTGGTGAACGTGGGACGCGGCGGCGTCGTCGCGGACGACGTGGTGGTCGAGGCGTTGGAGTCGGGACGCCTCGGCGGGGCCGCGCTGGACGTCTACGAGCGGGAACCGCTGCCGCCCGATCATCCGCTGCGCTCCCGCGAGGACGTCCTGCTGTCGCCGCACGGGGCGGGCGGCACCGGCCAGGCCCAGTTCAACATCGTCGCGGCGGTGCGCGACAACATCGTCGCCGCCGTCACGGGCAAGCCGGTGGCCAACGTGGTGAACGGCGTGGACCCGCTGGTCAGGCGCCGTTGAGACGGCCAGGCGCACGGCCGGGCGGACGGCGGCGCGACCGGCCCGGCGGGCGGCCGCCGTCACCTGGCCGATACCGATGTCAATAGGATTCCAAAAGATCAGTTCGCCGATGACCCGAGGGGTGGGATGTGCATCTCGACATCTGGCTACTCCTCGGGTCCACCCTGATACTGTCCGCGATCGTCGCGGTACGCCTCTCGCACCATCTCGGCCTGCCCAGCCTGCTCGCCTACATGGGCATCGGGCTGTTCATCGGCGAGGGCGGCCCCTTCCAGATCAACTTCGACAACGCCGAGCTGGCCGAGACCCTCGGCCTGGCCGCGCTCGTCCTGATCCTCGCCGAGGGCGGCATCACCACCAGCTGGCGGAACGTGCGTCCCGCCGTCCCCGCCGCGGTCTCGGTCTCCACCCTGGGCACCCTGATCAGCATCGTGGTGACCGCCCTCGCCGCCCTCTGGCTGCTGGACGTGAACTGGCAGCTGGCGTTCCTGGTGGGGGCCGTGCTCGCGCCCACCGACGCCGCCGCGGTGTTCTCCGTCCTGCGGCGGCTGCCGCTGCCGCCACGGCTGACCGGGCTGCTGGAGGCCGAGTCCGGCTTCAACGACGCCCCCGTGGTGATCATCGTCGTCACGCTCAGCACCCACTCCACCGCGCCCGACCTGCTCGAACTCGCCGGGATCATGGTGTACGAGCTGGCCGCGGGCGGCGTGATCGGGATCGCGATCGGCTGGCTCGGCGCGCAGGCTCTGCGTCGCGTGGCCCTGCCCGCGTCCGGGCTCTACCCGATCGCGGTGCTGTCGCTGTCGGTCGGCTCGTACGGGGCGGCGGCGCTGGCGCACGCCAGCGGGTTCCTCGCGGTGTACGTGAGCGCGCTCGTCCTGGGCAACGCCCGGCTGCCGCACCGTCCCGCCACCCGCGGGTTCGCGGAAGGGGTCGCCTGGCTGGCCCAGATCGGCGTGTTCGTGATGCTCGGCCTGCTGGCGTCCCCGAGCGACCTGCCCGGCCAGATCATCCCCGCGCTGATCATCGGGTTCGTCCTGCTGCTGGTGGCGCGCCCGCTGTCGGTGCTGCTGTCCACGATCGGGTTCGGCATGTCGCTGGGCGAGAAAACGTTCGCCTCCTGGGCCGGGCTGCGCGGCGCCGTCCCCATCGTGCTGGCCACCATCCCCATGGTGCAGAACGTCCAGGGCTCGGAGACGCTGTTCGCGATCGTGTTCAACATCGTCGTCCTGTTCACCGCCTTGCAGGGGCCCACCCTGCCGCTGGTGGCGCGCTGGTGCGGGCTGCGCGGCGGCGACGAGCCGCGCGAGCTGGACGTGGAGGCCGCCCCGCTGGGGGAGCTCCACGCCGAACTGCTGGAGATCCGGATCCCCCCGGACTCGCGGCTCAACGGCGTGGAGATCTTCGAGCTGCGGCTGCCCCCGGGCGCCTCGGTCACCCTGGTCGTCCGGGACGGCAACAGCTTCGTGCCCGAGCCCACCACCCCGCTGCGCGCCGGCGACACCCTGCTGGTCGTCACCACCGACAAGGTCAGGGAGGCGGCGGAACGCCGCATGCGCGCGGTCAGCCGCCGCGGCAAGCTGGCCGGCTGGTTCGGCGAGTCGGGCGCCTGACCGCCGAGTCCAGGAACAGGGGGACGGCTCATGGTGTTCAATGCACGGGTACGATTAGCAGTCGATCGAGATGAGTGCCAATCAGGCTTGGCGGCGAGGAGGACCCGTGCCGACGTATCAGTACGTTTGCACCGAGTGCGGTGAACCTTTGGAGGTCGTGCAGAAGTTCAGCGACAGCGCGCTGACCGAGTGCCCGGCGTGCTCCGGCCGCCTCCGCAAGGTGTTCTCGGCCGCCGGGATCATCTTCAAGGGCTCCGGCTTCTACCGCACCGACAGCCGCAGCTCCGGCACGTCGAGCTCGACGTCCACCTCGTCCAAGGACTCCGCCAAGTCTGACAAGTCGGACTCGTCGTCGAAGTCGGAGAGTTCGTCCTCGTCCTCTTCGGAGTCGTCTTCGTCCTCGTCGTCCTCGAGTTCGTCGGAGAAGGTCGCCTGACCTGCGACGAGGATTGCGGCCCTTGTGACGCGGGGCGCGAGCGTGGCTCGCACGCCCTCGATCAGGGTCGCGTAAGGCGTACCGTCCGCTTCCAGGGCCGCGTGGAGATATTCCAACGCGGCCTGGTTCGCTCTTAGCAGCCAATCGTCCCGGCAAAGGGCCGCGTACTCCAGCACGACCGGCAGTGAGTCCGCCGGCTCCTCCCCCGCGTCGTAGTCGGCCTGCCTATAGAGCTCGGCGAGATGGCCGTGCATGAACCGGCGCAGCTCCTCATCGAGATCGCGGCAACCCGCCAGGTTCAGCCGTCCGCCCCCGCACACCTCCCGGTACTCCACCGTCAGGCGGATCGGGGTAGTGCGGTCCACGTGGTCGAGGAAGGCGTTCAG
Organism: Actinomadura sp. SCN-SB; assembly: GCF_043906805.1. NCBI lineage: Bacteria > Bacillati > Actinomycetota > Actinomycetes > Streptosporangiales > Thermomonosporaceae > Actinomadura > Actinomadura sp. SCN-SB. Next base: position 12,734 of record NZ_JBIMPP010000078.1, read on the forward strand.
GCACCGCCGCGGCGCCCCCCGCGGCACGTCGGCGAGCGCCGCCCGCAGCATCGGGCGCCGATCGTAGAAGCGCTGATCAGGGTACGCGAGCAACAACGACGCCGCCCGCCACACCACGATGTCCACCGGCACCCCCGTCACCACTCCCCGTCACCGGTTCCGTGAAGGAAGCGAACGACCTGTGATCTCGACGTCCCGTTGGACGGTCGTCCTCAGGTACAGGTTCCGGGGTCTTTCTACTCCCCGTGCAGTAGCGGCGGCGGACCCTTTGACCCCAGCGGCGTAGCGAGGTTCCACCCCTCCGCTGGAAGCGCGCTCACCGCATCACGGGCAACGATAAGGGCACGACATATCGCGATGTGATCGCCCGCTCGATATGACCGCTCGATATGAACAGCCCTGGAGCAGCATATGAGTTCACCCGGCTCGGCCCCGCCGCGAACGTGGGCCCATCGACTCACCTCCGTGATCGCCGGTAGACGCACCAAATGGGCCGTCCTGGCCGCCTGGATCGTCCCGCTGGCCGCGCTGGTCTTCCTCGGCCTGCTGCCCGGCGACCTCGGCGAGGTCGAGGAGAACGACGCCGCCGCCTGGCTGCCCGAGAGCGCCGAGTCCACCCAGGTCGTCGCCCTGCAAGAACGGTTCCACACCGACGACGTCTCGCTCGCCGTGATCGTCTACGAGCGTCCCGGCGGGATCACCGCGGCCGACCAGGCCAAGGCCAAGGCCGACACCGCCGCGTTCGCCACGCTGCCCGGCGCGCAGCAGCCGCAGGGCCCGTTCCCGGCCAAGGACGGCAAGGCGCTCCAGACGCTCGTACCGTTGCAGGACACCGACCTGATCAAGGCCGTCGAGGACGCCCGCGAGCTGGCCAAGCGCGGCCCCCCCGGACTGAACGCGCACGTCACCGGCCCGGCGGGCGGCGAGGCCGACATGGAGGAGGTCTTCGACAGCATCGACGGCTTCCTGCTGCTGGCCGCGGGCGGCGTCGTGATCCTGCTGCTCCTGATCATCTACCGCAGCCCGATGCTGTGGTTCGTCCCCGTCCTCAGCGCCATCGTCGCGCTCGGCCTCGCCCAGACCGTCGTCTACCTGCTGGCCAAGCACGCCGACCTCACCGTCAACGGGCAGAGCGGAGGCATCCTCACCGTCCTGGTCTTCGGCGTCGCCACCGACTACGCCCTGCTGCTCGTCGCCCGCTACCGCGAGGAACTGCACCGGCACGAGGACCGGCACGAGGCCATGGCCTTCGCCCTCCACCGCGCCGGGCCCGCGATCCTCGCGTCCGCCGCCACCGTCGCCGCCGGCCTGCTGTGCCTGCTGGTCGCCGAGCTGAACTCCACCGCCGGCGTGGGACCGGTCGCCGCCGCGGGCGTCGTCACCGCCCTGCTGTCCATGACCACCCTGCTGCCCGTCCTGCTGGTGATCTGCGGCCGCTGGCTGTTCTGGCCGCTGGTGCCGCGCTACGACGCCAAGTACCTCGCCCCCGAGGCGTACGAGTCCGAGCACGGCATCTGGAGCCGGATCGCCCGCGCCGTCGGCGCCCGCCCACGCCTCATCTGGGCGGTCACCTCCGTCGGCCTGCTCGCGCTGACCCTCGGCCTGACCACCCTGAAGTCCGACGGCCTGTCCAACGCCGGCCAGTTCGTCGACAAGCCCGACTCCATCGTCGGCGCCGAGGCCGTCGGCCGGCACTTCCCCGCCGGATCCAGCGATCCCGCCATCATCATCGCCAAGGCGTCCGCCGCCGACCAGGTCGCCACCGCCGCGCGCGGCACCCCGGGCGTCGCCGAGCTCGGCAAACCCACCACCGCCCAGGGGCTCGTCCAGTACGAGGCCGTCCTGCGCGACGCCCCCGACACCGAGGCCGCCCGCGACACCATCGAACGGCTGCGCGCCGGCGTCCACGCCGTACCGGGCGCCGAGGCCAAGGTCGGCGGCACCAGCGCCATCACGCTGGACACCATGCGCGCCGTCGACCGCGACAACAAGGTGATCATGCCGATCGTCCTCGCCGTCGTGTTCCTCATCCTGGTCGCGCTGCTGCGCGCCCTGGTCGCGCCGCTGCTGATGATCGCGACCGTGGTGCTGTCGTTCCTGGCCTCGCTGGGCGCCTGCTCCGTGATCTTCCAGGAGCTGTTCGGCTTCGAGGGCACCGATCCCGGCCTGCCCCTGCTGGCCTTCATCTTCCTGGTCGCGCTCGGCGTCGACTACAACATCTTCCTGATGCACCGGGTCCACGAGGAGTCGGCGTCCCTCGGCACCCGCCGCGGCGTCACGAGGGGTCTCACCGTCACCGGCGGCGTGATCACCTCGGCCGGGCTGGTCCTGGCGGGCACCTTCGCCGCCCTGGCCACCCTCCCCCTGGTGATCCTCGCCGAGATGGGCTTCATCGTCGCCTTCGGCGTCCTGCTCGACACCGTCATCGTCCGCTCGCTCCTCCTCCCGGCCCTCTCGCACGATCTGGGCCGCCGCATCTGGTTCCCCAGCCGCCTGGCGAAGGAACAGATCGCCCCCGACCCCACCGACCCCCGCGTCCTGGAACGGGTCGGCTGAGATCGCGGAACAGGGCCCCGGCCGTTCGGCGGCCGGGCCCTGTCGTGGTGGAGTTATCCACAATCATGGGAGCCACTCCCGGCGGGCGGGGCGGGCTCGTTAATGTCGTCGGCATGCCTCAACCGCCTTCCGCGTCCCAGCCCTCCGCCGAGATCGGGGTGATCGGCGGGTCCGGGTTCTACTCCTTCCTCGACGACGTCCACGAGGTCGAGGTCGACACCCCCTTCGGCCGTCCCAGCGACACCCTCACGATCGGCGAGCTGGCCGGCCGCCGCGTCGCCTTCGTCCCCCGGCACGGACGCGACCACCGGTACCCGCCGCACAAGATCCCGTACCGGGCCAACCTCTGGGCCCTGCGTTCCCTGGGCGTCCGCCAGATCGTGGCGCCCAGCGCCGTCGGATCCCTCACCCCCGACCACGGCCCCGGCACCCTCGCCGTCCCCAACCAGCTCGTCGACCGCACGTCCGGCCGCGCGCAGACCTTCTACGACGAGGGCGGCGCCGTCCACCTGTCCTTCGCCGACCCGTACTGCCCGATCGGCCGCCAGGTCGCCGTCTCCACCGCCCGGCGGGCCGGGTGGCCCCCCGTGGACGGCGGCACCCTGGTCGTCATCGAAGGCCCCCGCTTCTCCACCCGGGCCGAGTCCCAGTGGTACGCCGCCCAGGGCTGGACCCTGATCGGCATGACCGGCCATCCCGAGGCCGTCCTGGCCCGCGAGCTGGCCCTCTGCTACATCCCCGTCTGCCTGGTCACCGACCTCGACGCCGGCATCGAAGAGGGCGAGGGCGTCACCATGGAGGAGGTCTTTCGCGTCTTCGCCGAGAACATCGGCCGCCTCCGTCCCCTGGTCGCCGACATGATCAAGTCCCTGCCCACCGACCGCGCCTGCCCCTGCCCCCACTCCCTGGACGGCATGAAACTGCCCCTCGACCTCCCCTGACCACCACACCCTCCGCCCCTGAGTGCCGAGCCGCTGACGACCCGGCACTACCCGCCCACGCCCGAAAGCTCCCAAGGATCATGACCGCCACCGGTAACGACCGTCCAAGCGCCGCCACCCCGCACCTTGCGGAAGGCATCTCATGGGTCGCCGCCTAGAGCGCTATCGCAGGCCCCTGGCCGCGATGTTCGCCGCCGCCGCAACGGGCTTCGCCCTGCTGGCCCTGCGCCCCGCCCCGGCCCCGACCGGCAAGGAGGTCCTCGTGGCCGCCCGAGACCTCCCCGCCGGCACCACTCTCCGTCCCCCCGACCTCCGAAAGGCGCGCCTCCCGGAAGCATCGATCCCCTCCGGCGCGATCCGAGCCCCAGCGGCAGGCCGCATCCTGGCCGGCCCCATGCGCCAAGGCGAACCCCTCACCGACGTGAGACTCGTCTCCAGCGCCCTCCTCCGCACCTACGGCCCGAACACGGTCGCCACCCCGGTACGCATCGCAGACGCAGGCACGGTCCGCCTCCTCCGCCAAGGCGACCACGTAGACGTCCTCTCAGCCGACACCTCACCCACCGACACCCCGCCCACCAGCAACGCCCCAGCCGGAAAGGCCCGCCTGCTCATAGCCTCCGCCCCCGTCATCGCCATCCCACCGCACCAACCAGACGACCAGGGCGCCCTCATAGTCCTAGCAACCACCCGCCCCCAAGCAACAATCCTCACCGCCGCCCACCCACCCCTAGCAATCACCATCACCCACCCCTAACCACCAAGCCATCAACCAGCCCCACTCACATAACCCCCACCCAGCACCTAGCCCCCACCCCACCCAGCGGCACGCCTCACCCAGCACCCGCACCGCGGGCCGCCTGCGCCAGGAACCGCTGCTTGGCCTCCCGGCGTGAGCTGCGCCCCCGCCGGGGAGATCCGCTGTTCGAGGTGGGCGACATCGGTTCCCAGGCCGGCGTCGAGGCCCTGGTCGCCGTACCCGTGCTTCCCGTACCCCTGGACGGCCTCGGCCGCCCTCGCTCGTGCCGCGGGGTGCGCCGCGGCGGCGCGCATGCCCGTGGGCAGGATCGCCGCCCGGCGGCACGCATTAGCAGCACGGATGGTCGATACAACGGCGAAGCCGACGGTAAGCGGGTGACTAGCCTTCGCTGCCGTACTCCCAATGCCAGGGCTCGTAGGGGTTGCTGTAGGCCCAGGAAGGATGGAACCAGCCGTACTTGCGGGAGTTGGCCTCCAGCCAGTTGAACTGTGCCGTGCCGGCGTTCTGCACGCCCCCGCACAGGTCCAGGGCCTGTCCCTTGCCGTGGTTGCTGGTGCCGGGCACCGCCGCGAATCCGGGCCGCTGGTAGTAGACGCGCTGCTGATCGGCCAGGCTGCGGTAGGAGTCCGTTACGCACATCTCGCGTCCGAACCGTCGCGTGTACGCCGCGTTCAGCTTGTAGAAGGCCAGCGCCGCGTCGGCACGCAACTGCTCGCCCTTCTGCGGGAGCGGGCACAGGTACTTCGCCGGGATCAATCCATTGGGGAATTCCCGGGACTTGGCCGCCAGGCTCTTGTCGCATCTCGCCCGCAGCTTGCGTTCCCGCTCGGCCTCAAGCTTTTTGAGCCTGGCCGTGAGGTCCCTGGTCAGCTGGACCGATCGTGTCCTCAGGGAGTCGATCTCCTGCTGCAACCGCGTCTGTTCCACCGCGTTGCGCGACTGCAAATCCTGAGCCGTGGACGCGAGTTGCTGACGGCGCCGCTGTAGCTGATCGGCCTGCCGGACGAGCGCCTGCTGCCCGTTGGCGATATGCGTCACGTCCGCGGTGGCCCGCAACGACTCCTCGGCATCCCCCGAGCCGAAGACCGACATCGAGCCGAAGGCGGGCTGTTGGTAGGAGGCGTTCGCCAGCCTGGCCAGCGGCCCCCTGATCTGATTCAGCTCACCCTCGGCCACCGCCAGATCCTTAAGCGTCACCCGCAGCCGCTCTTGGGAGCGCGCCAACGCCTCCTGGCGCGCCTTCATCTGCTTGGTGGCCTTCTCCAGATCGTCGCGTGCCTTGGACGCCAGACGTCGCAGTTCCTGAACGGGATCCTCGCGTGCCGCGGCCGATCCCGGCCCGGCGACGATCACCGCCATCACCAGGAAGACCGCGGTCAGCACCGCCGACCGGGGGATTGGCACGGTGGGTTCCTCCTGATGCCCAAAAGGACGACAGCGGCAGGAACGCTACTACAAGTTCACAGACGACTTCACCGAGTCCGGAATCCGTGCCGATCACACCAGCGCCGCAACTCTGGGATCTCCCTCCACCGCCTGGGGCAAACCCCGCGATGACGGCGTTCCGGCGAAGGACTCGGCTTGGCCGACGGCCGTACCGCCGGCTCCGGCGCCCGCGTCACCGGCGCCGGCCTCGGCGGCACGTACTCCCCCCGCGTGGGATGCGTCTCAGGCGGCGCCTTCGGCGTCGAAGGGGTCACCGTCTCCACCGCCTGCGGCCTGGGCTCCGGCCCCCTCCCACCCACGACCAAGATCACGCCCACCGCGACAGCCACGAGGACGGCCCCGGCGACAACGAACCCCCACCTAGACCGCGAACGGCCCTTCGACCGCATCCCGCCCCGAGCCATCACGGACCGAAGCGTACCGACCCCCGGCAACCTGGCCTAGACCCACTCGCCCACGCCCGATAAGTGTGAGCAACCGCCCTTGTCTTCCCCTACCCTGGAGGTGGTCGTCCGCTACGCTCGTCCGGGCAAGCGGCACCAGGCCCTCGTAGCTCAGGGGATAGAGCACTGGTCTCCTAAACCGGGTGCGCAGGTTCGAATCCTGCCGGGGGCACTCTCCCATGATCAGCCAAACTAGGCGCTGACCAGGGCATCGACACGAAGAAGGGGCGGGAGCACAGTCCAACTGTGTCCCGCCCGTTCTCACTGTGTGGCACTGGCCACGAGAGACCTGCGAGAGAGCCTCTCGTGGGCTCTCAGTCCTCCTCCTCCAGGTCGTCTAGGTCGCGCTCTATCCGCTTGTTGATGTTGTCCTCCTGGCCGTCCAGGCAGCCCGCGTAGTGCTTGAGCAGGACTTCGACGGAATTTCCGGCTCGTTTGGCCACGTCCGCCGGCGAGACTCCCGCGTTGAGCCACGTGGTCAGGCAGGCATGGCGCAGGTCGTAGGGCCGTCCGGCTAGTGGGGATTCGACCTGAGCCGGCGTGAGCGCGAGCTGGCGGGCTTCCTCCCATGCGCGAGAGCAGGTGGAGGCTCCCAGGATGCCGCCGCGCTCGTTGCGGAACAGGCGCCCATCCTCGGCAGTGCCGAACTCCTCTATATGGGCCTTGAGGATGGCCACCAAGCGTGGCGGGATGGGGACGATCCTGGCCGCGTTCGTGGGCCGCTGTTTGAGCCCGCGCGGGTCATGCCGGTGCCCGTGATCCGTCCATTTCTTGGTGGCTGTGGGCAGGGTCTTGACCAGCGTGAGCCGTCCCCACCCTTCGTCCGGTAGGTGGCAGTCGATTTCCCTGAGCGCTACGGCCTCCGCTGGCCGAAGACCGGCGTAGTAGAGCGTGGCGAAGAACGCGACCAGCCGACGCCCGCGGGCTCGGTGCCAGGAACCGACGTAGGACAGGGCCGTCAGCAACTCGCGCGCCTGAGCGTGCGTGACGACTACCCGCGGGTCTACCTCCTCTTGTGTGGCCATGCGCTTCTGTGTGATGCCCTTGAGAGGATTTTCGGGCAACTCGCCCAGCTCTACGGCGTATTCGATGGCCGTGCTCAGTGCCCGCCGGCGACGGTTGTAGGTGTTGCTCGCTGCAGGCCGGCCGTCCAACGTGACCGTGAGCCGGTGGACAACCGCCCGTGCCGTCGCTGGCGTTGAAAGCGCCTTGAGCGCCCGTGAGCGCGTTCGGATCCATCGCAGAGCGCTCAAGAGTTCCCTTGGTGGCTCTGTATCGCTGTTTGCGGGCAGGACGGCCCACAGGAACGCCCTGCGAATGTCTCGGTGCGGCGGCCGGTCCGCACCGTCCTCCACCATGGCCAGCGTTGCCATGGCCAGACCATCGGTGATGGATTCTCGCGTCTTGGCCGCTGTTCCGTCCCATCTGATGGCCACGTACGCCTTGCAGAACTCGAACCATGTCCGAGCGGCAGTGACCTTGAGCATGGAGACCGGCAGGCCGGTGGCCACGTCGAATTCCTCGCCCCTGGTCATGGCCTGTATCAGGTCGGAGCGGAACCCATCGGCCAGTGCGTACGTGGGGAACGTCGCTGTGCAAACCTCGCCGGCGACGACCCAACGCACCATGTGCGGCTTGGTCCTGCTCTTCGCCTTACCGATTTTCCAGGGACGCCGGACGTCGCGCGTTCTTCCCTTACTGCCAGGGGTACCGCGCCGGCCGGCGCGCTTCCGGTCTTCGCTCACGCGGCAGCCTCCTCGTGGCTGGAAAGCCAGCGCTCAAGCTCTGACCGGCGAATGAATACGTCCCCGTTCGGATATTTGATCGATCGCGGCGCCTTACCGAGTTGGCGCCATCGGTAGAACGTCGCGCGAGCCACTCGCAATTCGGCGATGACTTCGGCGACCGTGAGCAACTCGTCTTTGCGAGCCATCCCTACAGTCCTCCTGAGAGAAGTTCTCAGTCCGGCGGATTGCTTGGCGGCTGTGCACCGGACATGGGAGCGGGGTAGTGGTCTAGGGCCGCGCCTCCCTTCGTCGCGTTGTGCGGAACCTCCGGAACCTGTGGAACCTGCGCAGGTCAGAGCCGGGAACCGAGGTTCCGCCCCACGGTCAGGGTTCCGGAACCTGCGGAACCTATGGAGGGCGGAAGGTTCCGCCGGTTCCGGAACCTGTCTCGTCTCCCGGAACCTTCGACATCGGTCGTGAGCTGGTCAGGTTCCGCGGGTTCCGTAGGTTCCGTACCTCCAGGCAGGGCGGGGAGGTAGCGGCTCCAGGCGTCGGCGAGGTGGTCAGCGCGGTATCCCATCAGGGAACGCCCTTCGATCTTCACCTTCACTGGCGCCACGTCGTATGCCGACAGAAGTCGAGCCAATCCGCGACTGTCCAAGGGTGTGCCCTTTAGCTCTGCCCATGGCGCGTCCTCAAGCTTGTGCAGTCGTTCGAGAACGGTCTCCGTGAACAGTGCGCGGGCTCCATCGAAGATGCGGTGCATATCCATCAGAAGACGAATCCCGAGACTTACGCCACGGTGGGCGCCCTGCTTGACGAGAAAGACGCAGGCGTCACGGGCACGTTTGGGCCACTCTCCGCCGGCTGCGTCCGCGATGGCCAATAGCGGTTCCCATACGTCCGCGGGCCGATCGGTGATGCCGGGCGGCATCTCGGGCCATGCTTCGGCGAGTCGCTCGACTTGGGTCGTAACCCAGTCGGCCAACATGGCGCGAATCTTCCAGCCCTCTGGCTCGTGAATGCGAGCGCGGTACGGCTCGACGGTCTCGTGAGGCGCGCGCCGACGCATCCTGACGATTATCGAGCGCGTGAGGATCGTGTCAGGAAGGTTGCCCAGTCCTGCGAGCGCCACAGCGGCATAGGCGGGAAACTCCATGACGCCCTGATTCGTGCCCTCTCCGACGCATCGATAGGCCACGCCGGCGCGCCGATGTCCAGCGTTGAGAAGTCCCCGTAGATCCTCGTTGTCCTTGGCTTTGGGGCCAAAGACGGTATCGATCTCGTCGAAAAGGATGGTCGGTCGCCGTTCCCGGTTTCCTACAGACCTGTAGAGGGCGGCTGGACTGGCGTTGACGGCATGCATCGGGAACGGCACCAATAGACTGAGAATCTCAAGCGCGCGCGTCTTTCCAGAGCCAGGCTCGGGTGAGAGGAACGATAGGCGGGGCGTCGAGTCGAATGCATCGATAACGTGAGCATGTGCAGCCCACAGCGCCATGGCGTCATATGCCGCTTCGTTGGGCAGCACACAGAATCGGGCTATGAACGCGCGGGCAGCGTCGAGCGCAGCAACGCCATCGTTACTGGCCGGCGGCTGGTCACTGTGGGCCGCATCGGTCATGCTGCGTGCCTCCTGGTGATGTCGCGAGGTTTCCGCTTCCCTGCCTCGATGGCCGAGCGAATGGTGGCGCGCGCTTCGTCGGGACGCATGTCGTCCCGAGTCGGCCCAAAGTGCACGCGTGCGGCGTCATAGAGGGCTCCGACAGCCGTCTCATCGGGAAGGGCGCCGGCGCCGACCAGCCGGCCGAGGTTGTACGCGGCTTTATTGAGCGCCTGATTACGGCCACCGCGGACGGCAGTTGCCACCCTCTCCGCTTCCGCCTTGAGTGCCGCAGTCGTGTAGGCGTCAAGGTCAGCAACGTCACCGGGCCCCAGACAGGCACTCAAGGCGGGAGTGGAGACAGGGGCAGGGTTGAGAAGACCGGCGAGCCACTCCGGAAGTGGAGCGGGCGGTACGTCGCGAATCACGTCATAGGAGCCGGCGCCGTCCGCCAGCTCGACAAAGCTGCCAGGGGCAACGACGTAACCGCCGTGCGCGCGCGTGTCGATTCCCCACCCCAACCCGCGCACCGAGTTGCCCGCTGTGTTGGTCAGCCGGACGCCGGACGGCGCGGTGAAGTACAGATGCAGACCACCGCGCCGAGTCAGCACGGTGAACGTGTCGAAGGGGAAGGGCTGCCCATGCCGCTCGCAGAGCGTGGCGAACACGTCCGCACCCTCACGGATCCCCGGTTGTCTCCACTCGTTCGGCGCCACTTCGCCTGGCTTCGGCATGTCCAGGTCGATCACGACAAGTCCCGACGGCCCACACGCGATGGCGACGTTGTACGGTCCGCGTTCCCAGAACGCGCGGATCCGGTCGGCATCGGTGGTCGCGTGACGTTCCCAGTCCTTGAAACCAGGCACCGGCCGCTTGTCCCGAGGGCGGAGCGGGAACACATACCATCCGCGGGCAGCGCATTTGAGCGCTGCTGTCATTGTGCGATGCATGCTGAGCCTCCTGTCAGAACAGGGCTTCGGGGGTGTGGGCTTCAGCGACCGCGGCATTGCGTGCGCTTCGGCGGGCGGCTTCGATGCCGGCATGGCAAGGCGGGCACAGTGCGTAGAGGGCTTCGGGCGGCAGCGTTGCCGCGGCAACCCATGAACTTGTGGCTTCGCGCGGGACGCTGTGGAGAGGGCGCGGCCGGTCGTGCTCGTTCTTGCAGCGTCCTCCGCCGTCCTTGTGCTTGCGTCCGCATTCGGCGCGGCACTCGCAGCGGCGTCCGGCACGATCGAGCACCGTTCGCCAAAGTTCACCGTTGAGCAGGGGGGCAGGATCGTTCGGCACGGTTTTCTACCTCCTTGAGGGCTTCGGCGAGATGGGGCGGCCAGCGGATTGCTTGGCGGCTGTGCACTGGCCGCCCCACGTACCTCGCGGGCTACGGATCAGAAGGGCGGGCTGTGGTCGGCGCCGGACGTGGCCGGCGTCGGTGCCGGTTCGGGGGCCGGCTCACGGTGCGGCAGCGACCACGGGTCGTCGCTCGCGGGTGAGGTGGCCGCGCCGTTTTCGGCGCTGGCACGCTCGCGGGTCGTCTTGACCACGCGAGCGGTTGCGCGTCGCAGGGACGGGCCGATGTCGTCCACCGTCAGCTCGACCACGGTCCGCTTGGTCGTCGGGTCACCAGGAGTCGTCTCGTACGTCCGCGGACGCAGGCGGCCAGTGGCGACGACCGCGGTACCGCGATGGAGCGTCTCGGCAGCGTTCTGGCCGAGGTCTCGCCATGCCGAGCAGCGGACGAACCAGGTTTCGCCGTCCTTCCACTCCCCCGTCATGCCATCGCGGTAGCGGGGGGTCGAAGCGATGGTGAAGGACGCGACGGGCAGGCCGGATCCGGTGAACCTCAGTTCCGGATCGGCGGTCAGGTTGCCAGTGATCGTGATGGTCGGCTCGTTGGCCATGACGGGTGATCCCTTCGTCTGGGCAGCGTCGGTCTCAGGCGTGGCGCCTGGAAGGGGTTTGGGGTTGGTTTGCTGGTCGCAGGGGCGCAACGTCCTCGTTGCACCTGCCGTTGCGCCCCTGCGTTGCACCTGCGCGTTGCGCCCGTTGCAGCATGATCAACATCGGCGCGCGCGCAGCCTGCGCGCAGCCGTGCGCGCGTGCGTGCGGGCTAGACGGGCTCGGGTTGGCGGAGCAGCGTGTGGCGCTGGGCTTCGTCGTCGAAGCCGAGAACGCCGTCTTCGCGAAGCTTGCGGATCTGCCCCTGTGCCCACTGGCGAGTCATGCCGGCTTCGGTCCAGATGTGGGCTAGGTCGGCAGTCCGGAAGTCCTCTCGCCCTTCGGCGATCCATGCCGAGATCTGGTCGCGCAACGCCTGTCGAGCTTCGGCCACGGTCATGGTCGGACTCGGAAGCGTGAACTCCCACTCTTGGTCGTCAGGGTCGTCAGTGATCGGGTCGTCAATGTCGGCTTGAACGGTCGGGTCCGGGTCCTCAGTGGTCAGGTCGTCTTCCGCGCGCCATCCCTCCTCAGGGTCGTCGGGCTGGTCGTCGAGTTCGGCCACGTCGGCTGGGGAGGCAACGGCGCTCGCTCCCTGCGTGATGGCCGCGGTGAACTCGTCGAGGGTCTTGGATGCCGCCGGCCACGCGGCAGCGTGCGCGCGCATCTCCTCGCCATCGGTGGCCCATGACCACGTACGCAGGGGCATCGCGATGCGCTCGAACGGGATGCTGGGAGCGTCCAGGTAGGCCATGCCGGGCTTCTTGTTGCCCCACAGCTCCGGACGGGCGCCGGCGTCCTCCTGAGCTTCTGAGAGCCCGAACGCGGCGTCATGGGAGTTGGCTACGCCGAAGCAGACGTTCGCGAGCTGGCCGCGCGCGAGCGTCGGCATCTGCGTCCAGTCGGAGCGCTGCAGGGACATCACGATGGATCCGCCGGCAGACCGGACAGCCTTGAGCAGCTTGAGGAAGGTGTCCATGCCCTTGTCCCCGAGCGCGTCACCGATGTCCGGGAACTCCTCCAGCCAGATCAGCCAGTACGTCAGCCCGCATCCGGGCTCCCAGTTGACGTGACCGCGGCTCGCGAGCCAGTCGGTACGTGGCTTGAGCTGGGCATGTATGTCGTTGATGAGCGAGCGGACGCCGGCCTTCGTCGTCTCGAATCGGTGGAGCGCGGGACGGAGCGGGCCGAGCGTCTGCTCTCCCTTGGTGATGTCGGCGGCCAGGATGGCGACGTCATGGCGCGTTGCCGCTTCGGCGAGGTAGTTCCACGCTCCACCGATGGACTTGCCGGCGCCGGTCGTCCCCATGAACTGCAGGTGGTGGCCCGTGATGACGTGCTCGACGTCCTCGCCGTCCTGCCAGATTCCGGGCCTGAGCGGCTCGGAGATGCTCGCACCGGGATGGGACGGTCCAGGCCAGGGAATCGGCGCGTTCATGACGCGCGGGTCCGAGAGCGTGACCTTGGCACGGTCGGCACGGTCGGTGTCTGGCGCGACGCTCATCGTTCCGGGCGGCAGCCCTAGAGCGCCTTCGATGTACTCGACCTTCTTCTGAACGTCCGCAACGGTCTTCTGACCTGCCGGAAGGGCCATCGCGGCATCGATCTTGCGTTCATCGGCCTTGACGGTGGCCATGCGGGCTCCGCCGAGACCGGCCTTGTCCTTGCCCTGGTCGAACAGGAAGGACAGCGGGTCAACGACTCCGGACATGCCGTGCTTCTCGCGGATCACGGTCCGGATGTTCCAGCCGACGCAGACGACCAGCCCGCCGGCCAGCAGAAACCAGCGGACAACCGGCTGTGAGAGACCGGCGACGGATGCGACCGTGACCCACATGGCGACGGCGAACGTCGTGGCCGTGGCCGAGCCGCGGCCCAGGATGCCGCGCTGATGGGAGACCAGCCACGTCACGCCGGACAGCAGCACGGTTCCCATGGTCAGTCCGATGGCCGACCATGCCGCGGCCTGCCCCGTTCCCCACAGCTTGTGGAAGGCGTGCCCGATGCCGGCGACCATCGGCCAGACCAGCCACGGCGGCGCCAGCGTCATCAGCTTGGATGCCTGAGCGGCCTTCACTCGATCCCAGGACGTTTCGTCGATGGTGGCGACTTGGTTGTTCTTGCTGGCCATAGCTACTCGTCCTTGAAGTTGAACTTGGGCTTGACCTTGGGCGGGTTGAGGATGTCGGCGAACTCCTTGCGGAACTGGGAGTGGAACTTCACCGTCTCGACGGCAGCGCCCTTCGCGTGCTCTGAGGCGCGACGCAGGCGGTTACGCACCCTGCGGGCACGTAGCTTCACGTCCACTCCGAACAGGGCCGGATGCCCCTTCTGCGAGGCGCACAGCGCTCCGTAGACCTCTTCGGCGGCCATCTCGAACTCCATGGCCAGGTCTCGGCAGATGCCGCGGGACGCCTGCGAGTACTGCGTGATGGACTTGGCGCCGGTGAACGGGATATCCGCCAACTCCGGGATGCGCTTCTTGCTCACCGATGGGGCTCCTCTTCGTCCTCGATCACGTCTGCATCGATGGCACCGGCGCGGCCGGCGCGGTACTCGTCTGCGATCAGGTGGGCGATGTGCGTGGGCATGGTGGGCGGGATGCCGGTGACTGCGGTCACCAGCACGCCGAGCGCGCTGAGCGCGAGCTGGATCACGCGCCAGATGCCTCGCAGGACGGCGACCAGTCGAGCGCCGAATGGTCCAGGACGGGCCGTCGAGCGGGTTGGGGAGTCGAGCGTCATCGGCGCGGCCTCCATGCGATCGGAGAGCGCAGCCGCGGCCACCGCCGGACGGTCACCAGCGCGCCGAGCGCGAAGCCGAACATGATCAGGCCGAAGGCCGAAGCGAACATGACCGGCACGCTCACCACGTGCAGGAGAAGCAGGTACACCAGCCCGCCGGCGATCCCAGCGAGCATGAAGCGGTCAATGAACGTCAGGCGGGTACGGCTGCCCCGTCGCGCCGGACGGAGCGTCGAGCGGGTACGGGTACCCCTGCGAGTGCGCGCGGTCATGATGCGGCCTCCTCTCGGACGGCGAGACTCGACAGATGCGCGCGGACCTGCGTTGCCTTGGCCTGTCCGCAACGAAGGGTCGCCTTGATCCGGCGGATCGACGGCACCTGTCCGGCCTTGATGTCGTCGGCGAACACGGTCATGGCGCGTACTTCAGCCGGCTCCAGATCAGACGCCGGGCGTACCTCGGCAGGTACGGGGACGAGCGCCTTGCCGGGTACGGCGGGTACGGGCTGGCGATCGGTGGCGTGCTCGCTGGGGACGGTCGTCCTGCGAGGCTTCGGCGCTGACTGGCCGCTCGCGACTTTGGCAGGCTCGCTGCCCTTCGCGCTCTGCCGTCCGCGCCGGATCATGCCCATGAGCAGCTCGACAACGAGGATCAGCGTCACCGCCGGCCACGCGCCGACGACCGCACCGATCGGGCCGTGAGCCAGACCATGCAGGACGTTGACAGCGACCGTTGCAGCGATGCCCAGTCCGAGCGCGACGCGCGCGAGCATCGGAGCGCGGTCACCGCGTCGAGCGGCGTCGAGCAAGACCATCGAAGCGGTGAAGACAAGCCCGTCAACCGTGAGGGGCGTCAGGTATGCGGTTACGCCGGTCTCGCCGTTCTCGCGAACGACCTCCAACGCATGGCGGAACGAGACCACCGCGGCGATACCGCCGATGCCAACCACGGTTGCGGCTGTGCTGGCTCGGATCACCAGATCTCCGCGGCTCATGCCGTTACTCATGCCGCGGCCCTCATCTCCCGGGACGGGTCCCCGATCGCGGGCGGGCGGTATTCGTTGTCGATGTCGGCTGCCATGACGGCGCGACGGCACAGACCGCACCGGAATCGCACGGGTCCGCCGTCCAGGACGGAACGGCACGATGGGCAGAGCTTCGCCGGCCCGACTCGCGTCGGCTGAGTGTCGCCAATGGGTAGAAGCGGCCTTACGCGCTGGTCAGGCTTGCGTACATGCCTGACGACGTTCGGTGGATGGGTCATGATGGGGTTTCCTCCTTGAGGGCGCCCGCCCGGTGGATTGCTTGGTGGCTGTGCACCGGGCGGCGCGTAAGGGAGCGGACGATCTGAGGTCTTCATGGGGGCAGGCGTCTAGGGCTCCATGTCGTCTGAATCGGGCAAGTACAGGCCGGACGTGGCGCTCTGAAGGCCGGACAGGTCACGGGCCAGCGCCGAAGCCGCGGCACGCGCGCCGGCCAAACGCTCAAGGGCATCGGTGACCTTGGCGGGTGCGTTCCCACTGGTGTCAGCGACGTGGCCGCGCGCTTCGGTCAGGTAAGTGGTCATCTGACGGAAAAGCTGATCAAGGCCAGCGCTGCCACCGGAGAGGTTGCCGGCCAGCGTGTAGACGGTCTGAGGGCATGTGAGACCTGCGGACGCATGAGAGCCGGTGGCGTAGTTGAGCACGCGCACCACTTCGGCGAAGCCGCGCGCAAGGGTCTCGGTGTAGTCGTCGCTGTGCGGGCCGTCCGGCTGCAGGTTGAGACGTTCGCCCATCAGGCGGCCTCTCCGAGCGTCCGCGCGTAGCTCGTCAGACGCTCGATATCACGGGCACGCAAGCCGGCCCAGATGCCGCCCTTCACCTTGGTGCGCAATGCGAAGTCCAGGCAGGACTCCCACACCGGGCAGGACTCGCAGACGTCCATAGCGACGTCCTCACGCGCGAGCTTGTCAGCTCGCGACTCGAACTCGAAGGCATCCGGCCCGGTGTGAAGCTCTGGGTCAAACCGGCAGTGCCCCTGCCGGCCGATGTCGTCGAGCAACTCCGAGACCGGACGCTCGGACGGCCTTGTGGCCATAGGAACCTCCTGTGAGTGGGCACCTGTGGGGGTGCGAGAGCAGTGGTCAGCCCAGTCCGTTGGCGAACTCGTTGACCGCGGCCACGAGCTGGGTCACGAAGTCGGCAGCCTGCACCGGGTTGTTGAACACGTAGATGCCGAGAACGATCAACGCGAGGTACTGGCCGTACTTCTTGGGCTGAGGGAACATCGCGGGTCCTCCTTGGAGCCGTGAGCGCCACTATGAGCGCTCAAATTAGCGCTGTCAATAGCGCGAGAGTCTGTGTAGGCTTCGAAACAGGGAGCTTGGCGTGTGTCTAGGGGCGATACGCCCTGATCAGGAGGGCTCTGTGGGCAACTGGGAAGCCGTCGCCCAAGCGGTCAACGACCGGATGCGGGAACGCGGGATCACTCAACGCGAGCTTGCAGAGAGTTCCGGAGTGTCCCCCGCAACCCTGCGCCAGATTCAGCACGGCGTATCCCGTCAGCGTTCGCGCTCGACCCTGGCGGCCATCTCCCGCGCACTCGGCTTCCCGGAGGATCGCCTTCGCGAGATCTCGCTGAGCGGGCAACCGGAAGGCCATCACATGGTCACCGATGCCTCACCCCTGAGCGATCTCCGCCAGGAGGTTGCCGACCTTCGTAAGCGAGTTGAGGCGCTCGAAGCCACCATGCCAAGGGAGGCGCCGAAGTGACTCCCTCGCTCCACCGCTCAGCATCGTTTCTCACCTCCCTCCAACGGCCCTGTTGCCTTGGACCCATTGAAGACGGGAGGCAGTAGTCGTCACCATGAACTAGCACTGCCTCAGCAGTGCACTCCCGATGCACCGGCCCAGTGGCAACGGAGCAGCAGTGGACGTCGTTGAGACCTGGACGGGTTGGCACGCCAACGCCCTACTCAAGGCCATGCGGCTCACGAACGAAACGTTCGCGGGCCGACTCGGCGTCGCCGTGCGCACGGTCGCGAAGTGGAACGCCAACCCTGACATGGTGCTCTCACCCGAAATGCAGCAGGTTCTAGACACGTTCCTACTACGCGAAGTCCCAGACGACGGCAAGGCGCGCTTCTCACTGATCCTTAGCAAGAACCAAAGTCAGGGGGAAGCACCCCACGTCCGGCAAACACCAAGAGACGAACTCTCAGCCCTCACTGCCTGGATAGCCGAGTCACCTTCAAACAGGGACGCGATTGAGCAAATCGGAAGAGCGACGCAATCCCTGGCCTACGCGCACCCTCACTCACCAGCGAAGAAGATTCTCAGCGAGGTATTGCGGCTACAGCAGCAAACCCAATCAATCCTAGAGTCCGGAAGACACCGACTACGCGAAACACGAGATCTACTCAAGGTCAACTCAGACCTCTTGGCCCACGCTTGTCTCCTACTGGGAGACATTAACGACGATCAGAGAGCTGAGCAGTACGGCCTAGCCGCCCTCATGTTCGCGCAAGAAGCCGAAGCTTCGGAAGATCACATATGGTATGCGCGATCGAAGACGGCTCGATGGCAAGACAGATATATCGAATCTGCTGACCTTGCATGGCAGGGCTTCGAGCGCAGTACCCCGGGACCGATGCGCGTCCAACTGGCTTGGTATGAAGCAAGTGCCGCCGCGCTGCTGGGCGACCACAATCGAGCAAGAGAAGCATCCCGCCGTGCCGAGGAAGCCGCAGGCAACTGGCTTACGACCAACGCTCCTCCGTCTGCTTGGTCCTTCACCGCCGAACGTCAAGCCGTCTTCGCACAATCGGTCGCAATCCGCACACGCGATGCTGACGGCGCTCTACGAGCTGCGGCAATGGCCGATGCTGGGTGGGCGGCAGGCGACCCTAAGGTGCTGCCCACATGGGCACAAATCAGGGTTGGCGCCGGCATCGGTCACCTCATGAAGGGCTCGCTAGAAGCCGCGATAGCCGAGGTAACACCTATGCTCACCCTTGAGCCTGAGTTGCGCTTGGCTACGGTCACACGCCATCTGGCCAACCTTGACCAACTGCTACGACGTCATCCCTACAAGAACAATGCCGCCGCGAACGGCCTGCGCGAAGCAATCCGAGAGTTCAACTCAGAAGCGCTCAAAGCCGAAGACGACCCTACGGAGGACCAGTGAGCCCGCTGCCCGTAGAAATGCGTGACCGCTGGGCCGACCGAGCCGAGACTCCCCCTGGCAAGGGAACCGTTTACTGGCACATCCTCATGGGCGGATACCCCGAAGTCCGGTCTACAGCCGAACGCGTCCAGAAGCAGCTAGGCCACTTCACCGGGCTTCACATGACGCCCCTGCACTGGCTACACATGACAGCTCTTGTGGTTGGCAGCACTGACGACATCACTCAAGCTCAGATGAACGAGCTGATCGAGCATGCCTCAAATACCTTGTCGGGCGTAACTCCGATTGAGGTCTCATTGGGTCGCATCCTCTACCACCCAGAGGCCATTATGCTCGGCATAGAACCTGATGGCGCTCTCGACCCGATTTTCAATGCGGCACGAACCTCCACGCAAACCGTCCTTGGTTGGGATGGCGTCACTACAAGTGGCCAAGGCAATTGGATCCCCCACATGACGCTCTGCTACAGCACTGCCAAACAAGCAGCGAAGCCGCTCATCGCCACCGTCGGCCTCAATGTGCCTGAATGCCATGTAACCATTAGGGCACTTACTCTCGTAGTCCAATGGGGGCCTGAACGAGATTGGAACTGGCATAAAGTCGGCGCCGCCCCCCTTGAAGGTATAGAAACCAACACTGATTAAGAAGAGCCATGACAGATCCCAAGAATACTCATACGACACCTCCAAAGTTAGGGTTCTACTCCCTGTACGCCCCATGCCTTGTTTGCGTTGAAACACGCGATAAGCAGGACACTCCCGGGATCGGTACGGCGTTTCATATCGGCGAAACGTTCCGATGGGTTCGAATCCCACCATCGGTTAATTTGACTTCTCGGCGCTGTGAAGACTGTTCTCGTCTCTCGCGCTCCTGGCGATGCCAGGTCGGCTGCAAGCCTCGTCGCGTCACTCGCCTTATAACCGGGCACGGTCAACCGAAGCCGGATTCTCTTAGAGGCGTTGCCGCCCTTGGTAGCACCTTCGGCCTGGCCGATTGTCGTCTGTGCATTGCACAGCCGTTTGCGAAGCTCCTCGATGTCGTGAACATCCGAAAGCCGAATGGGTTCGCTGAACAGTCGGCGGTCAGACTCGGGCATCGAGCGCGTGGAGCGGGAGTCGAGTAGACCGGCCTGCAGAACCGCGCCGCGTTGCTTGAGCCTCTCTAGCAGCAGACGTAGCGCGGGCCGGTATTCCGTGTTGCGCGCGGCACGCTTGGTAGAGGCGCCCGAGCTGCTCTCAAGCACCAGGGAGAGCAGCTCACTACCAGGCTCGATCTCGACGGCGTACTCAGCATCCAGTTCCCGGCCGTCGTCGTCTGTGGCTCGCATGGGCATACCTTGGCACGTGGCACAGACAGGATCGACGCCGTTCAGGACGTCCCACGAGGTCATCACGAGAGAGCGGCGAGAGAGTCTTGGGGCAATGCCAGGTCTACCAGGATGTTTGTCCTGGTAGGAGGCACGGAGACCGCTCGACCAGATGTGGTCTCCTAAACCGGGTGCGCAGGTTCGAATCCTGCCGGGGGCACACGCAGCATCCACGACATTTGCGCCCATTCGCCGCGCGGCGGGTCGGCGCTCGTTCTTGTTCTCGGTGGGCTGGGTGCTGCCCACCATATGCCGCGTGGCGGCGGCCACGGTGTCGCTGGTGCCGGCGCTGACCAGAGGGTGGCCTGGCGCCCCTCGGAGCTGTAGGAGATCTTCAGCCCGCACACGGGTAGTTCGTGCAGGCGGGCACGGAGGCGCGGCAGGCGGTCCACCGGTTCGACGTGGTGATCGCGCTGTGGCGGGTTGGCTTCGAGTTCCCTTAGAGGTCGTTTCATCTGGTGAGTCGGCGGTAGCAGATGGGGGGCTGCGGCGATGCCGACGAAGGCCAGGAAGTACTGGGGTTTGTGTTCGTAGCGTCGGTGCAGGCGGCGGCAGCCGCTCAGCCAGGACACGGTCCGCTCGACCACCCAGCGGTGGCGGCCCAGCCTCTGGGACGACGCCACGCCGCGGCGGGCGATGCGCACCACGATGCCGCGCGAGCGCAACCAGCGGCGCAGGTGCGGGTAGTCGTATCCCTTATCGCCGTGCGGCTTGCCCGGACGGCGACGGCGCGGCCCGCGCCGTGAGCGGATCGGCGGAATGCCGCGTACCAGCGGTTTCAGGCCTTGGCTGTCGTGGGTGCCGGCGGCGGAGATCCCGACAGAGATCGGCAGGCCGGTCCGCTCGGCGAGCAAGTGGATCTTCGACCCGTTCTTGCCGCAGTCGACAGGATTCGGGCCCGCCGGCTCCCCCCTTTGCTCGCGCGGACGCTGACCGAGTCGATCGCGCACCGCGACCAGTCCAGCTCGCCG
>NZ_JBIMPP010000079.1:0-32723 GCF_043906805.1 Actinomadura sp. SCN-SB
CCAGGCCGATCGCCCGGGTCGCCAAGGAACTGGGGCAATCATGAGACGTTGCGGACCTGGGTCCGTACGGCCGAGGCGGCAGCGCGGCCTTGGGCGGCGGCCGAGTCGGTCAAGGATGCCGAACTGGCGCGGCTGCGGGAAGGAGGTCACCGAGCTGAAGCTCGAGCGGGAGATCTTGCGCAAGGCGGCCGCCTCTTTCGCTCGGGAGAATCTGGATCGGGCCGCTTTTCCTTCGTCGAGTCCCCACCATCGCGCGTTCGGCGTCAAGCGGCTGTGCCGGATTCTGGGTGTCTCGCGGTCGGGGTTCTACCGGTGACGCCAGGCCGCCTCGGCCTGGGTCGCCTGCAAGGCCTCCGACCTGTGCCTGGCCGGTCATGTCCGGAAGATCCACGCTGACTCCGGGGCGGCGTACGGATCGCCGCGGGTGCATGCCGAACTTCGCAACCAGGGACATCGGGTGAACCGCAAGCGCGTCGAGCGGGTGATGCGCGAGCATCGGATCGTCAGCCAGCACCTGCGCCGCCGGAGCCGGATCTGCTGCGGCGGGACTTCAGTACCGGGCCGGCCAACGCGTGCTGGTGCGGTGATATGACGTATCTGCCTGTGGCCCGGAAGTGGATGTACCTGGCGACCGTGATCGACATCGGGACCAGGCGCCTGGTCGGCTACTCGATGGCCGAGCGCATGCGCGCCGAATTGGTCATCGACGCCCTCACCCGGAGAGCGTCGAAAGGGCCAGCAAGATCCATCTGGCCACCGATAGGACCCACTTACGGCCATAAGTGTTGATCCCAGAGCCGCCTGCTGGTAGTCCTTGCTTTATCTATGTCATGGGCAAGAGCAAGCTGAGAGGCAAGGCTGCATGCTCCCACACAGCTCTGTCAGGAATTGCTCCAAGTGTGCAGGAATGCAGAAGGGTGAATGCTATTGTTGCCTTGCGCCCTAAACTACGGCAATATAGCACGGACTGTGGTGCCGGGTACGGGCATGGCAGCTCAGGTTCCTCGGTATATTGAAAGGTAACGACAGATAATGTCGCAGGAGCTCTCGGGCCTGGATCGTGTAGTGAAACCTGCGCGGAGCCTGGTTAATCCGCTCAACTTTCTTCTGGCTACGCGGGACGCGGGATACAAGAGCACTGCCCTTGTCATGGCGGAGCTTATCGATAACTCGATTCAGGCGGGCGCCAGGAACGTGGGCGTAGTGGTGTCCTCCGCGGCGGACTCCCGGATGCCTGTTGAAATCGCCGTAGCCGATGACGGTGAGGGGATGGAGGCGGACACCCTCGCTATGGCTCTGACGTTCGGCGGATCGAGCAGGTTCAACGACCGGTCCTCATTGGGTCGCTATGGGATGGGGCTGCCGAACGGGACCCTCAGCCGTTGCAGGCGGGTCGAGGTGTACACGTGGCGAGGGCCGCAGTGCCTGCGTAGTGTGCTGGACCTGGATCAGATTACCGCTCGGGGCGAGGATGCCTTGCCCTGTGTGGAAGCGGTTGCACGGCCACCCGAGGTCACATCGGGAAGCGGTACCCTCGTACGCCTCCTCCGGTGCGACCGCGTGGAATACCGTCGGCCCTCGGCGCTGGCAAAGAAACTCGAAGGAGAGTTGGGTCGGATATATCGCCATTTTTTAGTCTCTGGTCTCACCTTAACAATAAATGGCAAGTATGCTTCTGCTAGTGACCCACTGTGCCTTCTGAATGGCTCGGCCTGGATGGGGGGAAGGCAATTCGGTGACACCCTTGTCTATCGCCTATCTGCGGGTTTTGAGAAGGGGGAGATCTCTGTCCGCTTCAGTGAGCTTCCCGTTGATAAATGGCACGATCTTTCGGCGGAGGAAAAACGGGCTCGCGGGATCACGAATGCGCCTTGTGTGTCAGTGGTACGCGCAGGGCGGGAGATCGACCGCGGCTGGTTCTTCATGGGTGGGAAAAGGCGTGAAAATTACGATGACTGGTGGCGATGCGAGATCAGCTTCGCCCCGGTGCTTGACGAGCTCTTCGGGATTACGAACTCCAAGCAGGCGATCGCGCCGCGTGGCGAACTGCTGGACATGCTCGGGCCGGACTTGGAGCCCATCGCACGGGCGCTCAACAACCGGGTCCGCAGGCAGTTCGAGATGGTCAGGTCGGTGGCACCACTCGGCGCTGCGGAAGAGCAGGCGGGGCGAGTAGATGCGGCACTACCGCCCATGCCACCACGGAGGGACGCCATCCCTGATGCTGTGGCACAGACTCTCGCCGGCAGCCGACACAGGAAAACGGCTGGTTCCGGGCCGTACCAGATCGTCATAACCGACCTTCCAGATACCCATGCCTTCGACATCGTGGTGCGGGACGGGCGACTGTGGCTTCTGCTGAACTCTCGTCACCCATTGTATCGAGACCTGTACGGTCCGCTGGCGATGAGCGAGTCTCCCAGGGATCAGGAGGTTGCCAAGCAGGTCGCCTTGGCCGTTCTCGCAGCTGCGCGTGCGGAGGTCGGGACATGGCCTCGGAGTGGGCGCGTAAGTGGTCGGCGCTTCCGGCAGACTTGGGCGGACGTGCTTGCGACGTTCATGAACGGGTGAGATGACAGACGACAACTGGTACCTGCTTTCCGCCCCGGCGGCGTGGGGTCAGAGCGAGCGGAAGGCTTTCACCGCCCTTGCCCTGGCGGTCTCCGCGTCCCCGGGTCGCGTCGGAACAGATGTCGAGGCAGCTAGACGTGCCTGCGTCAAGGTTGGGCAGGCGAGCCTGGCCGCGGCTGCGCACGTCCTGTGCGATCTTGCGAGCCAGGGGTGGGCAGTCCGCGTTGACGGCGAGGTGTGGGTGCTACCGGAAGCATCCGTGGCCGACCCCGCAGCGGAGAAGGAACGGATACGCAGGCAGGAATTGGTCAAACGGAACGAACAGCTGTCTCAGCCTTCGGTGCGCCGGTTCGTCACCGCCATGGAAAGACCCCGCGAGTTCCGTGGTCGGTTCGTTTCCATCTTCAGCCTCATGCGGGATGGCGGGGAACTGAGGGCCGCTCTAGAGAAGGCCGCCACCAACTCCGGTAGCGACCCGGCGGCAATGCGGGCGGCCGTCGACCCGTATATTCAGCCGGTTGTCACAGGCGAGCGTTGCCATCACACGGGCCTGCGTCTTACCGACATTTGGCGGTATTTCCGCCACACGTGGACCAACTACTACGCCACTACTCCAGGCCGGACCTTGGCGCTGCTAGTTCGTGATCGCGCGGCGCCCTACCACCCGGTCATCGGAATCGCGGCGCTTAGTAGCGCCATCGTCCAGATCAGCGAACGTGATCATTGGATCGGCTGGCAGCCGGGGCCGTTCCTCGCAGGGCTGGCCCACGAGCCGACCGACCGAATGGCCGGGTGGGTCGCCGGGAGGTTGCAACGCGGGCTCGACGAACTGTACGTGGATGACCTTATCCAGGACGGTTTGTACTGGCCGAACCTGTGGGACTCTCCGACGCCGGAGTCGATTGAGCGGCTGGTTAAGGAGGCCCATGCCCGGCGCCGTGACCACCATCGGTTTGTGCGGCGCGCCGACTTCAAGAGCAGGTCCAAAGGCAATCCCGCCACGTGGCAGCAGCGGGCAGAATCAGATCTGTTCCGCAGCAAGCGGTGCCTGGCGCTGGCGGACCTCTTGAGGGCCCGTGCCGCCCTTATCCCGTTCCTGTCGCCAAAGCCGACCAGTAACGGGCTCCGCAAAGCCCTTGAGGATCCTCAGGGGAAGCGCGCGATTGCCGCGATACTCCGTCGCGCGAAAGCCGAATCAGTCGGCACCGAGATAGCCGACCTCGCGGTCTGCGGAGCGGTCGCCCCTTACAACGCGATCCTTGGTGGAAAACTGGTCGGCATGCTGGCGGCCAGCCCGACCGCCGTACACGCCTACCGGGACAAGTACTCCGGGTACGAGAGCGAGATCGCTTCCGCCATGGCCGGCCGCCCCATCCGGCGCCGCACCAACCTTGTCTTCATAGGCACGACCTCCCTATACGGCTCGGGATCGAGCCAGTACAACCGGATCCGGGTGCCAGCCGAGGTACTGGGCGGTACCTCAGACATTCGGTTCCGCGAACTCGGCCGGTCCAAGTCCTACGGCACATCGCACCTGTCCGCTGAATCAGTCACCGCGCTGGTTCGCCTGGCCGAGCAGAGCAAGACTGGAGTCCGTGTCAACAGCATCTTCGGCGAGGGCGTGAACCCGAAGCTGCGCAAGGTCAGGTCAGGGCTAGAGCTTCTTGGCTGGCCTGCCGACATGCTGCTTCAACACGGACGACAACGCATCGTGTATGGGGTCAGCCTGGTCGATAACCTGCTCCCGTACCTGATAGGCGCGGAAGAGGAGCCGGACTACAGCTTCCCCGCGGACGTAGGTGACGACGTGGAGAAAATCTCCAGTTGGTGGATGCAGCGCTGGCTCGCCCGTCGCATCCAATCGGACGCCGTGCTGGCGGAGATATCCCGGCATCACATTGACCGCCCTGTTAGCCACGGCGCCCGTGTCACCCTGCCACCACTCGCCGATTCGGAACCCCTTGACTAAAAGATATTGGCTCGTCGCCCAGCGTAACCGGGCGGTGACCAGTCAGGGGTGCGCTCCTATGGAGCCACCCCTGGCTGGGTTGAGGCGGGGCTAGGCAAGCTGGAAGACCTCGGTCGCCGAGTTCATCAATGCCACAGTTGTTCTGGTCTCGGGGTCCGCGTTGAGGCGCAGTCCAAGTACCCGGACGCGGCGACCGGTCGGCAGTTCGAGTCCGGTGGGTGCATGTATCAGAATCTCCCGCCGTGTGACGCCTTCTGGGTGGAACGACCAGATGCGTTGTCCGTTCCGGACGCCGATCATGCCCTGGCAGTCGAACTTGGCTTGATCAGGAAGATCGAATGGATCCGGCGCGACGGATGACCAGTAAGCGTCGCACAGGTGCCGGACGTCGCAATTGCTGCAGTTCTGTGAGGATGGGATAGCGCGGGGCTCGCCCGCCGCGAGTTCGGCATCGGCCTCCTCGATGCTGGTTGCAGCCTGCTTTTCGATGTCGTCTAGTTCGGGCTCGCCTGGGACGGGGATCGCGGTATCGCGACCGGGGTAGGCGGCGGTGAGGCTGGCGACGGGCCGTCGGTCGGGGTTCGCGCCAGCGTCGAGGGTCCATAGCAGCGCATAAAGCCGCAGTTGCTCCACATGGCTAGGACTCTCGGAGCCGGTCTTGTAGTCGACGATGTGCGCCCCGGACTCGGTGATGCGCATCAGGTCTACCCGCCCCCTCAGCCGCAGGCGTGAAGCCGTCAGCGTGACCTCGGCGTGCGATCCCGGAAGCAGAGGTGAGCGCCCGCCAGGGGAGGGGGCACCTGATGATCTCCCCTCTCTAGGCGGTTTCCCGCCCGGCGTGATGACTGCGCTGCTGATATACGCCTGGACCTGAACCCTGGCGTCAGCGATACGTCCGCGCAGGTTCCGCTGGATGCTTTGGCGCAGGTCATCGTTCAGCCGGGGGTTGCCGTGCAGGCCCGCCAGCCTGCGCTCAGCGGCGCGTTCGATCACCCTCGTGTACCCGCCCAACTCGCGCAGTACGGTAACCGCTTCGGGGGACTGTATGGACTCGCAGCCAGCGGCGACGACCGCCTTCACGATCGTCTCGAGAGAGTCGTGGACGACGTGCCCGAAAATCGTAGCCAGGGCTGGCACGTGCGGGTAGCCGGGGCCCTCCCACAGATCTGGGTAGCTGGCGCGGCTGAGCGCGTACCGGCGTGGGCAGGTCCTGATTTCCCTGAGTGAGGAAAAGCTCCAGTGCGGGGGCGGCCCAGGCAGGATCGCTGCGGATGACTCGATCCCTGTCTCGAAGCGGGCCTGTCCGGTGGTCATGAGATTTCCCTGATAACCCGCTGGCTCGCGGATGGCAAGCTGTGGGTGATCTCGGTGTCGTCGATGAGGAGAATGCGTGCGCTGGTGCTGTACTCCTTTGCCTCCTGGAGTTTCGGGTTCGGGGCCAGGTCGCGGGTGAGCGGGCCGTGTACCCCGATGATCCACTGCTGATCTCCGCGTGTCGCAAGGATGGGTGCGTCCACCGTCCCGATTCCCGGGACGTCGACTACTGCGCCCCGTGTGAGAGAAACGTCGAGTCCGAGGCTGACCAGGTCCTTGTGGAGCCGGTCAGCCGAGCGGGACAGGCGGGCTGGTTCCATGGTGGGCAGCGTGCCATCCAGCAGATGGCGCAGCAGGCTGGCGCCGACGTGCCGGTCGAGGAGCCCGTGCTCGAATCGATTCCGGAAGCTGCGCAGGCACCGATAGCAGGACGCGTCGCAGTCGGCCGGGCAGTTATCCAGGCAGTCAAGGGCGTGCTTGAAGATGTCCAGGCCGTAGTCGCGGATCCGTCGGGTGAAACCGGCGCCGCCAGCAAGGGTGTCATACAGGTAGATCTCCGATTCCAGTCCTAGGGGGCCCAGGGAGGTGAGCGCTGGTCGGTACTCCGCCTGCAACTCCGTCGCCTCGATGTCGAGTAGGTGCGCCGAGGCGATCGTCATGGCTTCGGCGACGGAACGCAGTGCGATATGCGTCGCCAGATACTGAGCCTTCAGGGTGGTCGGCGGCTCGACCTTGAGGCGTACGAGCAGGACGTCAGAGATGAAATCTGTGCCGAGTACTAGCCCCCGGGTGGAACGTGACCCAGGACAGATTGGGTCCTTCTCGTCTGGGTATGGCCTGCGATGAGTCCCGGCGACGTCGCCGGCCCCACCGAAGGTGGGCTCGATCAACCCACAGATCGCACAGAAGGTGTAGCCCTCGCCGCGCGGTCCCGTATTGGTCACCAGCAAGGTCTCGCGCCGGTAGGTCTCCTCGATCCTGTCAGTGACTCGCGCCCACTCCGATTCCTCGTTCGGTCCTGAGGCCATCAACTTGGCCCTGGTCGCGTAGCTGCGTGCCGGAGCGTCGTCGGGGCTAGTACCTGGGTCCATCGACACTCGGTGGGCGAAGCCCGGGGGGCGGAGCCAGTTCATGGCTCTGCCGAATTTGTCCTCGGCGCCGCACGCTGGGCAGGGCCGAATGTCGCCACGCCTGGCCTCGCTGGAGGAAACATGGGTCGCGTAGCGGCAGACCTGGCACTCGAAGTACAGGCGCTTGCCGCGCCACGCTTGGCTGAGTTCCTTGCGGACTGGCGCATACAGCGCGCCGGAGGTCCATTCCTTGTTGTCAATCCAGACGACCTTGCCCGGCGCGTACTGGGTCAGCGCGACAGGGAGCCCCTGGCTGGGTTCATACTGGAACTCAGCTCGGAACGGCATCGATCTGTCTTGATCGAAGACATAGAAGGACACGACATCTGTAGGGAACGCGTATCGGGGCAGGACCCCCTTGTACAACAATCGGTCCAGCAGGTTTGTCTGGCTCCTGCGCGTGCTCGGCTCGGAGGCGCCGTCCTCGGCAGGCCCCTCAGCTTCGGCCTCAACCTGCTCAGGCGCCGAGTCGCCTTCCGAGGGGGCCGGCAGTGTGCCATCCGGGTCGAGATCGAGCGCCTTATCGATTTCCTTCAGCGTCTTGGTGACGATGCCGCTCAGGAGTGCGTCCCGGGCAAAGGCGGGGAGTTCTGCGGGCAGCCAGGCGCTGACCTCGCCGCACAGCGCGTCCTCGTTGCTCTTCAGCCACTCCTCTAGGTCCTGGCGGCTCAACGGCGATGCGGGCCTGGCGAATGCTTCAACGGTCCCGAGGACCTCAAAGAGTTGCGGCTGCTCGTCGGGATCGATATCCGGCAGACGATCCTGGTGGTACCGCTGCAGGAGGTAGGCGGTCACATGGCGGCGGGCGATCTCGTCGTTGTCGAGCGTCAGCTGCGGGTCGTCGACCGTGCCGCGGATCATCTGGTCGGGATTGCGGAAGTAATGATCATCGTGGGTGTCTGCGCTACCGAACGCGAGCACGGTGGCGACCGCATTGCCTCGCCGCCCGGCCCGGCCAGCCCGCTGCTGGTAATTGGCGCGCGACGGGGGCATGTTCCGTAGCGCCACCCCGGACAGGCTGCCGATGTCGATGCCGACTTCCATCGTGGTTGTGCAGGACAGTACGTCGATCGCGGCCCGCGGCGGATCACCGGGCCGGGACCCGAGGTCCACGTCCTGGAAGAGAAGCTCGTGCTCCTCGGCTTTCGAGAAAACCTCGCTGGACTGGGCGGCGTTGAGCTGGGCGGTGTGTTCAGCCGCGATGATGCTCATCGGCGGCTCCGGCGGGTTCTTGAGGGCTCGTTCCGAACTGGCCCGGTAGTAGCCCTTACGCGCCCTGAACACTGGGTCATCAGCCGGGTCCAGCGTCCGGACCTGAGAGGCGCCGCAATTTATGCACTTGTTGATGCTGGGGAAGGGCCTCTGGGTGTACCGACACCGCTCGCAGTATCCCCACAGTCCGCCGGGCTCCAGCGCGACCCTTCCAGCGAGCAGTCGATACGTTCCGCCCCGATTCTCACAGAACACGTTCAGCAGCACCGGAACCCATTTAGCCTCGAAATGCTTCTTTGTGGCGCCGGTCGGCAGCCAATTCTGGATGGGCCTGAACTTGCCGGAGTGCGGTTTCACGCCACCCTTTACCCGCCACCACTCACCGTCGGTCATTGACGGGAACCAGATGCCACGCGTCGTGGTGGCCCACTGCGCGAGCCACAACCTCACCAGGTCGAGTTTCTGATCATCAGTGGACGCCACACCCTCAAGAGCTGGCAGGCCGGCCAGCAGATTGGCCCTCAGCGCCTCCCGTTCCCGCAGCGAGGCAAGGCCGAGGGCGGCAAGGCCGTAGTACTTGTCTGTCAGCGTGGCGTAGATCGCGCGCAGAAGCGACACCGGGGGCTGGGCCTTCAGCATGAGCAATTGAGTGAGGGCGGGGCTGCCGCTGAGAGCTCCGTCATCGATCGCTTTGCCAACGTCGTCAAGCGCCTGCATCGACTCTGTCGGGCGGAGTTCCGGGCGCAGGCGCACCGACAGCTGTTTCGCGCCGACCATGACCGCAAGAAACAACTCTTCCAGGCTGAGCTGGGGCGCCATCATCTGCTGGGCTGCGAGGTCGCTCCATCCTCGAAGGATCAGAGGGCGGATCAGGTCGCGCATCGCATAGTTCTGCAGGTTCGGCGCGAGACGCGCGGCTACCTGGCGGGAGTCTGAGAACGCCAGAACCTTCCGGCCCCGCAAGGGGGCGAAAGGGCTGTAGGGCTGCTGACCCGACGGCTGGACCTCAAGCTGACGGGTAATCAGGGCCTGGAAGGGCTGATCACCCTTGGTCTGGTGATCCTGTACCGACGAGCGACCAAACCCCGCCATCTGGCCGCACACTCCGCAGGGCTTGAACTCGCCATTGGCCGGGGTCTCGCCCTCATCGCCGTCGGTCCCCTCGACCACCTCCCCGGCACGGTGCCTCGGGATGAACACGCTGCGGACTCGGTCGCCGAGTTCGTTCGGGTTGAGCCGTCCGGTGATCAAATCGAGGTCGGCCAACTCAACGTTGTCGGCTGACGGCTCCTCCAGGAGGAGGTCGAGCGCGGACAACTCGTCGACGGGCCCGCCCGCCGACAGGAACGGCGCACCGGGCTCGCTCCACAGAGCCCCTGGCTTGGCCAGGTCATCGGTGTATCCGCGGACATAGGCCGAGCCGCAGTGACGGCACGTGAAGAGCTCGAAGACGCGCGCACCACAGGCGCAGGCAGTCTGCGGTTGCGCGTACAGCTTCCCGACCGGACCTGGGTCCGGGTGCATCTGCCTGTCGACTTCAGGGCAGTCCGGGTCGAGGCATGCCCACAATCCCGGGAGTCCTCGGAAGAACGCATGAACCCGGCACGGCAGCAGCCCAGCTTCCTCAGGCGCCGTTCGCGCGGCGCTGCCGAGTGCCACCAGTGTTGACGCTGCCCTGTCGGCCAGCGTCGCGTCAGCGCTGGGAAACAGGAGGGCACCGAGTTCGCTGACGGGGCGCGCCTGTCGCATGGTCTCGTTCACCAACAGGCCCATCGGCGGATAGCTGTCGAGCGCGGCGACTAGCAGTTCACCAGGGGAAATCCCGGACTCGGGCTTGACGCCACGGAACTCGAGGAATTCACCCAGGGCCTTGATCCGCGCCTCGTCGTCCGCGCCGCTGTAAAACGCTCCCAGGGGTACGGCGGCGAGTACTTCAGCATCCAGCACATTCCCCGTCCCCGCCGGAGATCGCTCGGCGAGTAGGCCCTGTACGGTCCGGAAGTCTCCGACATCCTTCCCAGAGAGCTGTGCAGCGAACTGCCGTGCGTACTCTGGGCTGTCGAAGCTAGCGCTGGTGGCGATCACCTGCAGACGTTCGGCCGGGATGCCTAGCCGCGACCGCAGCCGCCGTAGCAGCAGCGCTACCTCCGCTCCGGCTGCTCCCCGGTACAGGTGCGCCTCATCGATAATAAGGAGGAACTTCTCTTCCGGGTTCGCATCCAGCCACGCCCGCGTCATGTCGAAGACGGGTCGCTCCAGCGGGCGCATGAGCATGTATTCGAGCATCGAGTAGTTAGTGATAAGGACGTCGGGCGGTGCCTGCAGCACCTCATGACGAGTCAAGAGCTCCGGGTCTTCGGGGAGCGTGACCGCCCGGACGAACTCCCCATCCGCGTTTTGCCAGCGGGTGTTCTTCGCTCCGTACCATGCTTTGAGGTTGGGCTTGGCCGGCCATTTGCCGCGATCCTTGAGCTTGTCGATCAGGGCGACCGCGCTTGCATGGCCGGGCGAGGTCTCGTCGGACGCTTCGTCGAGCAGATGTATGTAGAAGTCCTCGATCGGCTTTAGCCGCTGCGTGTCCTTCTGCCGGCTGCGGACACCTGGGTAGAGCGTCCGGCTGGTGTAGCGGGCAAACCGAGGCGGGCGCCCCGCCCATGCCTGGAACCGCGTCGTGACGCGCGGATCGCCCAGGAGCAGCCGTAGCCGCCCCAGTTGGTCGTTCACCAACGCGTTCATCGGGTACAAGATGAGCGCACGGACAGCGGGTGCCTGGAAAGAACCAGGCGCTCTGGCGGCCTCGCCAGCGAGCTTGGCCAACATCGGCAGAAGGAACGACTCGGTCTTGCCAGAGCCCGTTCCCGTGGTGACCGCCAAGCTCACCCCATCGCGCGTGGTCCACTCCAGCGCGTCTGCCTGATGGGTGTATGGCGGATCGAACAGTGCACGTTTCAACTCCCCAGCGGGAGCGGCGAGAGCTTGAAAGAGCTCTTGGACCGGCTCATCGAGATCAAGTTTGGCGAAGCGCCGCCCCGGCTGGTAGCGGGGGGTGCTTTCGAGGAAGGGCTCCCGGAAAAGGACACCTTCTTGTTCCAGGAGTTCCCGGCGCTGCTCGATTAGCGTCTTGTGGCCGACGTGGTAGGTCGCCTCGATGTAGTCGCGAAGAGCGGCCTGGATCTTCTCCGTCGTCTCCGAGATGGTCGGTGCGTCAGCCGTCATTTCGCCCCCTCCGTCGGTACCTGGCGCATCCACAGCATGCTGGCGAGGAAGTCGGCGAGGCCGCCCATTTCGGCCTCGGGGACACGGTACGAGCGCAACGCTCCGGTGGAGCGTGGAATCGGCATTCCGACGAGTTCGAGGTAGCGCTCGGCCCACCGTGGCAGCGGCGTGAACAGGTCGACCGTCCAATCTGCGCCGGTGCCAAGGCCCGAGCAAGGGCCAGCACGAAAGATCTGGGGACGGCCCCCCACGGCGTCGAGCGCCGCCTGAACACGCCAGGCTTCGTCGTGACCCGGTGCCGCAGGGTCATCGACGGGCAGATCAACAAGCCGGACGGCCGCATCTTCGGTGACCAGGGCCACGCACCACAGGTCTGCACCGTAATCCTGTGGCCGCCGCGCCACAAACAAGCCGGAGTCGGAGACCGCAAGGGGCCTCCAACGGCCCCGGTAGTAGGTGACCTTCGCCGCAGAGTCGATGACCGTCATCCCCTCGACGGCCCCCGCGGGGGCAACTGCTGACAGTCGATCTTGGAATCTCGTGATCAGTTCGCCCGGTCCAATCTCCGGCGGACGACGTATCCACTGCTTGCGGCGGATCTTGTGCAGACCGAGCGTCGCCAACTGTGCTTCCGCCTCGGCAGGAGCAAGGGCAATCGACCGTGCGTGGCCCTCGTACTGGACGGCTCCCGCAAGGTCTGAGCTGATGAGCGGTGCGCCGAAGGGACGGATGCCGAGCAGCCGGTACTGGCCGCGTTGCCGCTCAACATACGATGGCGGGCCGAGGTAGAGCAGACGCCCGGAAAGGTCACCGGACTGCCGGAGCTCAAGTAGGTCGCCGGCCGAGACGAGAAGGTCAAGCAGGTCGGCGAGGTCGTCCCGCGAGAGTTTGTCATCATCCGGAAGCACAGGGCACAGGGCTTCGAGCACTGCGTCAATGAGCCGACGCGGAGACGTAGGGCACAAGAACGATGCTGCGCGCCGGAGTGATGCGGAGAGTCCTTCGGGCGAGAACAGATCGGCGGCTTCATCGACATCCAGGGTCTGGATCGCAAGTTCCCTGCACTCGCTAGCCGACGCAGTCGATATCTTCACCACGGTCCTCCAGGCGTGACAGCCCCATTGAAGGCACGAGAGCCCAACACAGCAAAGCGTGCTGCGCGCAGAAGTACCGGGGTCGCCAGAACTTTCGCAAGCAGGTCCCGGCAGTCGGCTTGGTTCCAGCCGGCCAGGATCTGTCCAGGCTGGTCCGCCAGGGTCAACACGAAACGTGCGATGGCCTCGTTGTCCGCGGCGTCGCCCGTCTGAACGGTGCCAGCTAGGGCTTCTGAGAAACCAGCCAGCAGAGTTTCCGGGGTCGACCAATGCCAGAGGTTGCGCGCGACCTGATCGGCCAGTTCCCGATGGCGTCGGATTTCGCCAACACCGGCCCGCATAACATCGATACACTCGGTCGGTTCCGAGGCGCGCTGCATCTTGCGCTCAACCTTTGTCCAGTACCCCTTACCGATCAGCGAGGCGATTTCCCTGGTTATCGCCTCCAGCACCATGTCGCACTGGTGGTTGGCGAATGGGTCCGCAGGCTGGTGAGCCGTTGCCCACAACAGGTGGGCCTCGGCTAGGCGAAGGACCTCGCCCGGGGTACGGCCGCTAGTTCTGACCGTCGGTGTCCTATTTCCTCGCCCCATGATTGCATTCGGCTGGGGTGGTAGCAGGGCCGTCGCGCTTGCCTCTCGTGCAGTAGCCCGGACGAGACCTCCCTGTGCGGGTACGGGGATCTCGCCCGACGCTGGGCATCGGATCGAGACGAGCGGCTCTTGAACCGTGAACATCTCGGCTACTGTCCGCACGCCGTCGGTACGGTCGATCAGACGAGCCACATAGCTTCCGTTGCGGCAGAGGGCAAAACGCCACTGCAATGGTTGGAAGCCCCGATCGCAGGTAAGGGTGGCGAATCCGATCCCCGAGCGAGAGATCGTGATTCGGCTGCTCTGCGCGTCGTCATAATGGCCCTTGAAACGCTGATTTGCTCGTACGCCACGAACGGTCTGGGACCATGCTTCGGGAGTCATCGGCAGACGGATTCCCTGTTCTAATTCGGAAAGTTTTTCGCCTGTGTCCGAAAGCAGAGTGACAGTGAGCTGTGCCGGGCTGTCCGAGGGGCCGTCAATGGATATATCGGCGCGGCCATCCCACAGATCACTGAGTGTCGGCTGGGCCGGATCAGACAAGAGTCTGATGCCTTCTCCTGCTGTCGCGCTGTCCGGGCGCACCTTTGGGTCGCGAACGGTCACAGCGATGTAGCCATCCGCGATGGTCTTGCCGCTTTCGGCTAGGAGTGCAACTGCGACCTCGAATGTCCCAGCGCTCAGGTCCTCCAAATGCAACAGAAGGTCGCGCTGTCCGCCTGGCCACTTCAGCGTCTGGGAGTGCCCGTCCAGCGTAACGATGCAACTCTCCGGGACCTGCTCAGAGTAGATCCCGATCATTCCGGGCTCCCCGGCCAGCCACTCGACAGTGCCTTCTCCGTCCCACGAGCTCGCGACAATGCCCACTGGTCTGATCACAACCTTGGTAGCGAGCGAGAGACCCACCGGGGCGAAGGCTGCCGCGTAGCTCTCGCTGGCAGCATCGGGCACAGTGATGGTGTAAGCGCGTACGCCAGTGGCTTGAAGCGGGATCTCGACCGCGGTGGGGAGCGCGGGGATGGACGTGTCTTCGTCCACGACCAATATGTACGAGGATCCCGGATGCATGATCTTTCCCTTGACCTCAACCGCCAGATTCGGCGCCCGCAGGCGGAACAGCCACGTGCGGCCGGGGCTAATGGCGCAGTGATCGGCTATGAGGTGGTTGGCCGGATCCGGTGCCCGTTCCAGACGGATAAACGGTTCGTGCGGTCTGGGCCAGCGGGCAAGCTGGACCTCGTGGCCGGGATAGAGCAACTGCCCCCTCGCAAGGTAGCGCCGTTCGGCGCCAGCGACGCTGGGTCGTCGGCTGCGCAATTCGTCAGACAACTGGGGCAGGCGGGTGATAAGCGAGCTAAGATCCGGAAGTTCTGCGTATGCCCTCCACTCACCCTGGACACGGCGTAGGAGAAGGCGAGGGTCGGTCGGCCTCGGGAGTCGTTCTGGCCACGACGGCCGAGTCAGCTTGCGGGGCACCGGGACCAAGCCCCGCGCCTTGGCGCGGACCTTGCCGGCTGTTCGGCGTGCCGTGCTGAGCCACTGCTGTGATTGGCGCTCACGTGACAGCCCGTCCACCAGCCTGTGGAGCGTAGAGCCGAGCAAGTACGGCGACTCGTCCTCTTCCCCGGAAAGCAGGGCAACGGACACCTGGCCGAGCAGTGCCGTGTTCTGGCAGAAGTACCGGAACTGCTCGGGATAGGAACCGGTGCGGGCCGCCAGGCGCTCGCCAAGGATGCCGGGATCCCGTAGCAACTGCGCAGTTAGGCCCGTGCGGAAGTCGTAGAGGAGATGCGCGAGGTGGCGCTGCAGGTACACCGGCAGCACGGCATGCGTGATTGGCCAGGCGATGATCCGGAAATGCCCAGCGAAGGCTCCCTGCGGCCGTGCCCCGCCGTAGTCGTCGGCGAACCTCTGGAACCATTCCCGGATCCGGTCCCGGTCGCCGTTCTCACGCCATCCGGGTGTCGAGTCCTCAAACGTCTTCCAGTACTCTCCGCCAGCGTAATTGTGACCCGACTCGGCAGCGTAGACAACGAACGGAAGCCACCACCGCTGGGCTGAGGCCCAGAACCCCTGACGCACTGCTAAGCGGACCGTTTCCTTCAGCAGTTCAAGATCCGTGTCGCAGAGGTCATGCTCAAGCGCGAACACCGGGGCGACAGGTGTCAGCTGTTCGCGGCTTGCATGCAGATCACGGAAGCCCTGGTCAAGTTGCGTGTGAAGATCCTGCAAGACTTGAACGGTGCTCCGGCTAATCGGCTCCCTCACGTTCTCAGCCCCTCATCGAACCTTCCTGCCGGTTGGCCGTTCCGACACTAGCCATCAGGTCTGACACTTCCGGAGATTACCTGTAAAAGGCCTAGTGGCAGGCTGGTCCCAGCGCCAGGAGTGTCGGCCGCCATCAGTGCACTCTGGAGGTCCACGATTACCAACTCTCTCGCGGACGCTGCCGGTTTCCCCAGGTCGAGGCCGAGATCGGCCAGTTCGTAGGACGGGCACAAGTGATCACGCCGACCAGCCATCACTGGACACGCGCTTCCTTCGCGATCTCGTAGGCCAGCAAACCTGAGCCTGACCGCCTCCGGCGGCGGCAAGCTGCAGCCATACGTCATCATCTTTGGGGTGGGGGCCGGGTGGCTGCTCTTGCCGATCAGCGGAATACGACGGCGGGCCGGGGACCGCCCTGTATACGCGGCTTCAGGAGATCTTGGACAGCGGATGATCTGTTTATCTTGTACGGAGCCAGTCTCGTGAGGATGGGAGCGTAGCGCAGGTAGGTGATGCGTTTGCGGTCGCCGCTGGCTGGGCTTGGAGGTGGGTGCGGGCCGCGATGAGCATAGCGGTGGAGGCGTCGATGGCCAGCAGTCGCGCGGTCGGGGATCGCCCGGCCAGGGTTCGGGTGGGATGACCGGTGCCGCAGCCGATATCGGCGATCACCTTCGGAGTTCGGCATGGCGTCGGGGCTGGGGTTGGGACGAGCCAGGGCGGTTTCCAGGAGGTCGGCGATCAGTTCACCGGCGTGCTGTCCTTGGATCTTGGCGTCCAGCAGGCGCTGTGGCACGCGACCTGGGCCTGGTCGGCGTACAAGGCGGGGGCTAAGCGGGGCCGGTGAAGGGCTGCGTCGCCCGGTGCCTGGTCGCGTGCTCCGGACGCAGACGCTGATCTGGGTGCGGTGCGAGGCGACATCACCTCACCGCCCGGCTGTGGTCGGCGGCCGTGGTCAGTTGTTGGTGCCGCGTTGTGGAACTGGTGGACGAGGTGGTTAGCAGCGCGGCGGGAGGTGACGACGTAGACCTGGGCCTGCTGTCCGCGCCATTATGCAGCACGTGCGCGTTGTGACGGTTGTCCACGCTCGTCCTTCCGGTCAGTTCGGCAGCCGGGTGCGGTCTGTCTGTGGCCCGTCGATGGCGTTGGTGTGTGGTTCAGCGGGGTGGATTGGTGAGGAAGTCGAGTTCGGCCTGGAGGGCCTGTTGGATTGAGTCCGGAGTTCGGAGGGTGTGGCCTTCGTTCCTAAAGCTGAGCAGGTGGGCTTGGTGGCCGAGTGTTTGGGCTAGAAGGTGGGATTGTTCAGGGGGTGTGATGGGGTCGTTGTCGCCGTGGATGAGGAGTATTGGCCGGTTGATGTTTTCGGGGTGCTGTAGCAGGGATCGTTGCCGGTAGGTCTCTTTGGCTTGGGCTGGGGGGCCGATGAGGCTGTCGGTGTGGTGGGCTTGGAATTTCGGGGCTGCGTTGCGCCAGGTGGTCGGCTCGATCACGGGTGAATGGGCGATGGCGGCAGTGAAGATGTCAGTGAGGGCGATGGCACGCAACGCGGTGTAGCCGCCTGCGCTGGCGCCCCAGATTGCGGTGCGTTGGCGGTCAGCGTGGCCGGTGGCGATCAGGTAGGCGGCGGCATCGGCGCAATCCAAGGCGTCCAGGACGCCCCATTGCCCGTGCAGGGCTTGGCGGTAGCGGCGTCCGTAGCCGGTGCTGCCGCGGTAGTCGATCTCGGCGACTGCGTAGCCGCGGCTGGTGAAGTATTGGGTGTGCCAGTCCAGGCGGAGTGGTGTGCTGGCGGTCGGGCCGGGATGTGCTTTGACGATCAGTGGCGGTTGTCTCCGGTCTTCGGCCGGTGGGTGGTACCAGCCGTGGGCGCGGGCGCCGTCGCGAGTCGGGAAGGTAAACGCCCGTGGCCACGAGAGCGTGCTGGTGCTGGTGTTTGGTGCTGCGAGTGTGCGGTGGCGTCCGGTGTCGAGGTCGACCAGGACGACTTGTGG
This sequence comes from Actinomadura sp. SCN-SB, assembly GCF_043906805.1. Classification (NCBI taxonomy): domain Bacteria; kingdom Bacillati; phylum Actinomycetota; class Actinomycetes; order Streptosporangiales; family Thermomonosporaceae; genus Actinomadura; species Actinomadura sp. SCN-SB. The sequence continues at coordinate 17,356 of NZ_JBIMPP010000079.1, forward strand.
GGCTTGGGTTGGGCTGGCAGCGATTATTGCGGCTGTGGTGTTGGAGGCCGACAGGTACGGCTTGATCGAGGTGAACGGCAGGTCCACGTGGCGGGTGGTGCCCTCTTGGAGGATGTGGAGGTATTGTTGTCCGCCGTTGTGGGCGAGGACGGCGATGCGGCCGTGGTCGAGGAAGGCGTAGGTGGAGTAGCCGAATTCCCATTGCGCGACGCCGAGTTCCGATTCCGGTGTCCAGACCGGCGAGAGCCGGTTGTCGCGCCAGGCGTACAGGTTCCACCAGCCGGACCGGTCGGAGACTAGGTGCAGGACACCATCGGGGCTCCATTCGGGCTGGAATACCGATTCTTCCGGGCCGCCGGCCACCACGATGGGCTCGCCCAACTGTCCGGGGGCCAGGATTTCGGCGAGGTGGAGCCAGGTGCCGTCCCAGGGCATTAGTGGCGCGTTCCAGCAGGTCCAGGCGAGCCACCGGCCGTCGGGGCTGGGGCGGGGATAGGAGTAGAAGTCCCAGCCGCTGGCGACTACCCGCGTCTCGCCGCCGGTTGCAGGCAGCCAGACCAACTCGTTGATGACAGCGTCGGGTTCGTGGCGTTCGCGCACTGCCCACAGGCCGTGGCGGTCGGGGTTTAGGCGCATGTCGGCGTAGCGGACGCTGCCCGGCACGTTCGGTGCGCGGGTGAGGGGGATGATGTGGTCGCCGGTGGCATGGTAGAGCCGCTGGTCGTCGGCGTTGCAAAACCAGATGCCGGTGTCGGTGGCCAGGTAGGCGCCGCCGCCGTATTCGTGTACGTACGAGGCGACGCTCGGCCCGCCGGGCAGCACGTCCCGCACGCCGGTCTGCGGGGTCCAGGAGACGAGAGCGTCGCTGCCGTCGGGTCGGCCTTCCAGCCAGTAGACGAGGTTGCCGCCGTCCAGGACGGTCACGGCGTCGTAGGCGACGCTGGCCTTGGCGACCAGTTCGGCGGTGATAGCGCTCAATGATCGGCCTTCACTGTGGCGTGGGCCTGTTCGTCCAGCTGCGCCGCGTGGCGGGTGTGGCCGCCCTCGTGGAGGAGGTTACGCAGGCGGCGTACGGCGCGCATGCCGGAGACCGACCCGCGGGCGGCGAAGACCCGCAGGGAAGCACTGGCCATCCTCAACGCCTGATCGATGTCGCCTGAGTCGAGGTGTGCCTCGGCCAGTCCGAGCGTGAACTGGGCTTTGCGGCGTACGCAGGTGGCGGGGACGGAGTCGATGCCTTCGGTGAACGCTGCGATCGCGGCCGTGGGTTGGCCCAGTTGCAGGTGGCATTGGCCGCGGTAGCCGGCCAGCGCGGTGTGGTCGAACTCATACATCCACTCCTCCCTACCCTCCGCGGCGTCGAAATGATCGCGCGCATGCCCGAGGAGCCGGGTGGCTTCGGCCGGGTCGGCCGGGGCCGTGACGGTGGCGGCCACTGCGCACAACCATGATCGTGTCAGGTGGGTGGTGGTCTTGGGTGCGGTGTCCAGGGCTTGCCGGGCGTAGTCGATCGCTGCGGGTATGGGGCCGGAGGCAAGTGCGTGGTAGGCGGTGACGTAGGAGTTCAGCGCGGGGTTGGCGGCCTCGGAGCGAAGGCGGGCCGCGGTCTGGTAGTGGCGGGTGAGTTTGTAGGGGTCGCCGAGGTCGTGCCAGATCCAGGCGGCGAATCCGGCGGCCTCGCTGGCGGCGGAGGCGATCCGGTGCCGGAGCGGATCGGAGTGAGTGGCTTTGAGCAGGGACATCAGCAGGCCGAGGTGAGCTTCGACCGGGACCAGCATCTGCGCGGAGGTCAGCTCGTGGTAGAGGGACCGTTGCCGGTCAGTGATCAGTTCTAGTTGCTCGACCATGCCTGCAGAGACCGAGGACGAGGCGGCCGCGGTGGCCAGGTGGCTCCAGTCAACGTCCTGATCGGGGACGGGGGTGTGAGCGTGGCGGGCGGCCTCGCGGGTGTGGCGGATGGCGGCCTGCTCACCTACCACGGCGGGGAACAGGCTGACCAAGCGTCCGCCCGCGGTTAGGGCGCGTTCGCACGCGGCCACCACGTCTTGGGAGGGCGCCACTTTGGCGCGTTCAACGGCGCCCAGGTGCTGCCAGGAGTAGCCGGTGAGCTCGCCGAGCCGGGCCAGGGTGAGTCCTTGTTCCAGGCGGAGCTGCCGTAGTTGGGCGCCGAGCCGCGCGAGCGCGGAGGCCGAGGCGTCCAGTGGCTTGGGCGGCCGTCCTGCTCTGCGCCGTGGTCGTGATCCCGGAGACGTCGTCATGGACGCTCACCTTCATGGGTTTTGCTCGTCGTTGCGAGCAAATCAAATCGGGGCGTGTGCTGTCAGCCACGGGCCAGGCAACGCCTGGATCACCGCCGCCGCTAGACCGGCGGGACCCTCGATCGGAGGAAGACCCTCGTGCAGGTAGCACACCCCTACACCGGAAACGGGCGCCTCCCGCTGCCCGTTGGCGAATCCGCGTTTGACATCGCCCGGGCGCAGCGTGCTGTGACCGAGTTGCTCGCCGCGCTGGGCGTCCCGGCCGACAGCGAGGTTGCTCGCAACACCCCGCGCCGAGCCGCGGCCGCCCTCATCGAACTGCTGACATCAGAGCCGTTCGAGCTGACCACCTTCCCCAATGCCGAGAACCATGACGGGCTGGTCGTGGTCCGGGACGTCGTCTTCCGCTCGCTGTGCGCTCATCATCTGCTGCCGTTCGTCGGCACCGCGCACATCGGCTACGTCCCGGCAGAGCACCGCGTTGCCGGCCTGTCCAAGCTCGCGCGGACGGTTGCGGTGCAGGCCGCGCGGCTGCAGGTGCAGGAGGAGCTGACTCAGCAGATCGCCACCCAACTGGAGGCGCATCTGCAGGCCCGTGGCGTCGCCGTCTTGGTCGTGGCCGAGCACCTGTGCATGAGCCTGCGCGGTGCTCGATCGCCCAAGGCCAGCACTGTCACTCTCGCCGTTCGCGGGGTCCTGCGGGACGACCCGGCGCTTCGCGCCGAGTTCCGCGATCTGCTGTCGACCCAGAGCGGGGGGTGGTCACCGTGAACACTCAGGTTCCGCTTGATCCCGAGGCGATCGTACCTGTTGATCCGGTCCCGCGGCATGCCGTTGTCGTCGTGTCCGGCGGCTTGGACAGCATCACGCTCGCCGAGTGGCTCATGCTGCAGGGTGCGGTGTTGACGCTGGTGTCCGTGGACTATGGGCAGCGGCATCGCACCGAACTGCGCTACGCCCGCCAGGCCGCCGCCCGCCTCCGCGCGTCCCACTACGTGATCGAGATGCCCGCTCTGGGGGACGTCCTGGGCGGCTCGGCATTGACGGATCGGGCGGTGGCGGTCCCCGACGGCCACTACACCGACGAATCCATGCGAGACACGGTCGTCCCCAACCGCAATGCGATCATCCTGGACATCGCCGTTGCCGTCGCCATCGCCGTGGGCGCGGACGCGGTGGCCTATGGCGCGCACGCGGGCGACCACACGATCTATCCCGACTGCCGCGCGGAATTCCTCGAGGCATACCGGCGGATGGTCGCCGTCGCCAACGAAGGCTTCCTGAACCCGGAGTTTCAGCTGCTGGCCCCGTTCATCCGGGCATCCAAGGCCGACATCGTGGCCCTGGCGCACCGGCTGAACGTGCCGCTGGAGGCGACATGGTCGTGCTACCGCGGCGGTGACCGGCACTGCGGGAGGTGCGGGACGTGCACCGAGCGGCGCGAGGCGTTCGCCGTGGCGGGCGTGGCGGACCCGACCACCTACGCCGAACACGCCGAGTGCGGAGGGGCGTCGTGATGTACCGGATCGGTAAACGCCTGGCGTTCGAAGCCGCCCACTGCCTGGACGGGCTGCCGTTAGAGCACAAATGCTCGCGTCTGCACGGACATTCCTACACCGTCGAGCTGGTGCTGAGCGCGCCGGAGCTGGACGAGCAGGGGTTCGTCACCGACTTCGGTGATCTGTGGCCGCTGGCCGAGTACGTGGCCAACACCCTGGACCACCGAGTCCTTAACGACGTCATCACCGGGCCGCCGACCAGTGAGCGTCTCGCGCGGCACCTCTACGACTGGTGCGTCGCGCGCCTGCACCTTCCCGGACAGGTCGCCGTGGAAGCCGTACGTGTCAGCGAGACGGCCTCCACGTGGGCCGAATTCCGGCCGGAGCGCTGCGATGACTAGCGCGACGACGGCGGCTCGGGCTGGTGCGCTGGTGGTATCGGAGCTGTTCGGGCCGACGCTGCAAGGCGAAGGACCAAGCGCTGGGCGGCTCGCGTCGTTCATCCGCCTGTCGGGGTGCAACCTGTCCTGCACCTGGTGCGATACACCGTGGACGTGGCGGTGGAGTGATCACGATCGCGTGGCCGAGCAGCATCCGATGCGCGTACCCGACGTAGCGGCCTGGGCGCTGTCGCATCCGGCCCCCCTGTATGTGATCACCGGAGGCGAGCCGCTCCTTCAAGCTCGCGCTCTCGCCGTCCTGGTGGCAGAGCTTCTCGCTACGGGTGCGCGCGTGGAGATCGAGACCAACGGCACCCTCCTTCCGCCCGCCTCGATCTGCGGGAAGGGCGTGACCTTCAACGTCTCACCGAAGCTGGGCAACGCCGCCATGCCGCTCCGGCGGCGCATCAAGGCGGCGGCCTTGAGGTTCTATGCCGCCAGCGGCCAAGCGGTGTTCAAGTTCGTCGTCACCCGGCCCAGCGACCTGGACGAGATCGCCGAGCTTGAGCGGGCCCACCGATTGCGGCCCATCTGGGTGATGCCCGAGGGCACCCACAGCAGCGCCGTCCTCGCAGGACTGCAGGGTCTGGCCGACGAGGTCGTGGCGCGCGGCTGGAATCTCACGCCGCGGCTGCATGTGCTGGCCTGGGAGGATGCCCGTGGACACTGACCAGCCCACAATGCGGCCTGGGCAGGGCCGTCGTTTCCTGGTCCCGAGTCCGCACGTGTCGGGAAGCGGACCTGATCAAGGATCGGGAAGCGTTCCTGCTGCCCAGGTGACCTCGACGGTAACCGCTGCCGCCCCGCGTTGGGTAGAGGTTGGCGGTGGCGTTCTGCCCGCTACGCGTCACCGAGCCTCAACCACGGTCGATGACCTGCTGTGGTCCGTGACACCCCTGACCTGGGAACAGGCCCGCGCCTTGCCGCTGGCCATCGCACTGGCCGAGGCCGGGAACCTGCCCATCACCGGCATCTCACACACCCAGGCGCGGCTCCTGGCGGCAGCGGCCGGCGGGCGGCTACCGACCTCGCAGGAATGGGAATGGATGGCCGGCGGCGGAAAGCGCCGCTACCCCTGGGGAGACACCGGCCCCGATGACCGGCACGCCAACCTCCGCGGCCTAGGACCGGAGCGTGCAACGCCCGTCGGCGCGTATCCGCATGGAGCCACCCCTGACGGGCTACTGGATGTGGCGGGCAACGTCTGGGAGTGGACCGCCACCCCGCGCCCGGGGCAGGGAGTGGTGATCCGGGGCGGCTCCTACAACTCCATCACCATGTACGCCCACTGCGCGTACATCAACGACGTACCTGCCGCACTAGCGTCTCCTGGCATCGGGGTGAGGGTGGTGCGTGACCCATGAACCCTCCGTTCCTTCAGGCGCCGCGCGCAGCCATCGACCCGGTGACGAGCCGGATGGTGTTCGCAGCGTGTAGCCGCCGCAAGCTGACCACACGCGAGCCGGTCCCGGCCCTCGACCTTTACCAGGGCGGATGCATACCGCAGCTTCGTCTGCGGCTCGGTGGGTCGCCCAGGCACCGAGCACGGATCTGGATTCTGTCCGCCCAACACGGCCTGATCTGCGCGGACAGCCCCATCCTGCCCTATGACCGCCGGTTGGACCATGTCCGCGCCCGGTACCTGCGGCCTGCAGTGACCACGACGCTGGCCCACCAAGCCCGCGTGGACGGACTCCCCAGCGAGTGCCTGATCATCGCCGAGCCCGTTTACCTGACCCTCCTCACCGACCTGCTGTTCACCCGCGTCCAGGTGCACTGGATCGACGACGTCCACAACGGCTGGGACCGCGCCGCTGAGGTGCTGGACGCCTGGGGGTGGCCCTGATGTCCCGCGTCTTTCAGCACACCCGCGTCTGGCGGCTTGGCCCTGCCCAGTTCGACCACGCCATCGGGCTTGTGGCCGACGCGATGGCCCGCCACGATCCTCAACTGATCATCGGCATCGAACGAGGCGGACGCGAACCCGCCCTCGCGATCGCCGCTCGCCTGAACACCCCCGCCAGGATGCTCAGGGCCTCACACAACCCCAACGACGCGATCGGCCTCCCGGCCACCGGCCGCGTCATCCTCGACCTGCAGCAGATCACCAGGACGCGCCCCGCCGACCGAGTACTCATCGTGGACGACATCTGCGGATCCGGTTCGACTCTGCACACCACCATCCAGGCCATCACGGATCTGTGGGCGGCTGCCTGCATCCAGACAGCAACTCTGTGCCGCAACGTCGGCGCCTCCTTCACCCCGGACGCCTGGATCTGGGACGTCGCGGACTGGGTCGCCTTCCCCTGGGAGAACACGCCCCACGACGCCGCGACCGAGCCGTTGCCCGCGCCCACCACCGTGAGGTCCCCGTGAACATCGCCTTCGTCCTGCTCACCTACGCCGCAGATGCGCCCGCCGGCGTCGAACGCACCCTCGCCGCCCTCACCGGCGGACTCCGCCGCCTCGGCCACCAGGCAGTGATCCTCACTGCCGTTGGAGATGAGCACGCCGACTCGCAGGTGATCCGGCTGAGGTCCATCCACCTGCCCTCTCCGGCGCGCGAAGAGCATCTAGGGGCCGCGCTCGCCCAACCCGCCCCCATCGCCCACGAAGTCCGCCGCGTCCTCACCGAGCGCAACACCGACGTCGTCTGCTGGGCGGACGCCGCGTGGGGACTCGGCCACCTGGCGCCCGCACCACCCGGTGTGCGCACCGCTCTGAAAGTCTCCGTGCTGCGCACCGACCCGCTCTTCCACCAAGCCCTGGCCCACGAACCGGACGCGGTCATCACCAACAGCCCCTTCCTGCGAAAGCAGGCGAGCATGGCGGGAATCGACGCGACCCGCTGGATACCGGTCCCCAACGCGCTCCTGACCACCACCCAGCCGCCCGAGCCCGATCAGCGCGAGGAACTGCGCCGATCAGGACCCATCCGGATCGTCGCCCGCGCCGAGCCACACAAGGGAATCCGCGAACTCATCACAGCGCTGCCGCCCGGCCTGAACCGCCGCGTCGAGGTCGTGCTCGCCGAGGCAGGATTCGAGTACTGGCCCGGCATGCAGGACACCGTCCTGGCCGAATGCACCGAGGCAGCACGACAAGCCCCTGGCCAGGTGACAATCCTGCCCGCGCTGCCTTGGCGGCAGGTACCGGACTTCCTCGGCGGAGCAGCGCTCACCATCATCTCCACCACCAGCCCCGAGACCTGGTGCAACGTCGCCGCCGAAGCGCTGTCGGCCGGAACCCCGGTCATCGCCTACGCCTTCGGCCACGTCCCCGTCCTCACCGGAGCAGCGGGCGTGATGATCCCACCCGGCGCCCCGGCAACCGCTCTTTGGGAAGCCGCCACCGATCTGCTCGGCGACACAGCCGCCTACCACCTGGCGGCCCGCACCGCTCCCACCCGAGTCGCCGACCACACCCCGACCGCAAGCGCCTCCCACTTCCTGGCCGCAGTGACGGCCTGAACGCGCCAGCAACACCCCGTCATGACGAAGGAATCCTCATGACCCTTCTCGGTCTCGGGCACAACGACACCGTTCTGACCATCGCTACGCACCCGGACGACGAGACCTTGGGCGCCGGCGGCACCTTGAACCGGCTGGCCCGCGCAGGCATATCCGTCCACGTGCTCGCCGTCTGCTGCCACACCGCACCGATGTGGGGCGGCACAAGCGACAGCGCGCTACGCACCAAAGAATTCAACGCCGCCTGCGACGCCCTGGGAGTCACCGGACGCCACATCGCCTGGATCAACGACGAACGCTCCGCCTATCCCGGGGGCCATCTCCGCGAACTGGTGGAGCTGATCGAAACCGACAGCCCGCTGTCCCTGCAAGAACTCCGGCCGACACTGCTGTTCATCCCGGCCGCCACCGGCTTCCATCAGGACCACCAAGCCGTCCACCAAGCGGCCTTCGCCGCCGCCAGGCACGGCGGAACACTCAAGCACACGCCCCGCATCGTGCTCGGCTACGCCGGACCCGAGGACTCCTGGTCGCGCGACACCGAACCATGGCGCGTCCACATCGACACCTCCGACAACTGGCCCGCCAAACGCGCCGCACTGTCGGCCTACGCCTCCCAGCTCCGCGAAGCCAACCACCCACGCAACATCGACCGGATCCACACCATCGACACCGCCGCCGGAGCTTCGGTCGGCCTGGAGTTGGCCGAGACCTTCGTCCCCTACCGGGTGATGTACTGATGCGCTCGCAGGTGCTCGTCCCCCACCAGCCCGCCTACCTACCATGGGCGGGCTACTTCTCCCGGCTCCTGGACGTCGACCGGCTCGTCCTGCTCGACCACGTGCAGTTCACCGAACGCGGCTGGCAGAACCGCAACTTCATCCGTACCCGGAAGGGCGAGCGTATCCGACTCACCGTCCCCGTAACACGACGCTTCGGCCAAGCCATCAACCATGTCCAGATCGCCGATCCCGCCTTCACCGCCCGTCACTGGCGGACGATCCAACAGGCATACCGGCGCGCCCCCTACTGGATGGACTGCACGACCGAACTCGCTTCCATCTACCAATCCCGCTGGGACTCCCTGGCTGCCCTGAACCTGGCCCTCACCCGCGCACTGCTGCGGTGCCTGGGCCACCCCATCGAAATCCTGCGCTCCTCGGAACTGGCGCCCGAAGGCAACAGCACGGCGATGCTGATCGACCTGTGCCGCCGCACCGGAAGCCGAGTTCTGCGCGTCGGCACCGGGGCTTCCACCCACTACCTGGACCGGCAACTCCTCGCCGATAGCGGCATCACCGTGGAGATCGCCGCCTACACCACCCCGACCACCGAAGAAGAGGCGGACCGAGCGCCAGTCTCCATCCTCGACACCCTCGTCCGTCACGGGCCCAACACCCTCGAAATCCTCCGCCAAGGCGCCACCCTCCGGCTATGGACCCAGCCGTGAACCAGCACCCCGCCGCACACACCCTGATGCCGCTGGTCATCGACCCAGCACGGCTCAGGCGGGCGGCCCGGCAATGCATGCGACGCGCCTCGGCCCCGGGAGCCGACGGCATCACCTGGAAGACCTACCGCGCTGACCTCGACGATCGGCTCCGCGTCCTTGGTGACCGCCTGCGCCAAGGAACCTGGCAGCCCTCACCGCTACGCCAACTCGCCTGGCCCGACTGGGACAAGCGTCTGCCCGTGACCATTCCCACGGTGGAAGACCGCATCGTGCACCGCGCCCTGCGCAACGCCGCCGAACCCATCCTTGAACACGCGGCCTACCAGCCCTGGAGTTATGGCTGGCGCCGCCGCGCTGGACATGTCGAAGCCGTCGCCGCCGCAGCCCGCCACATACAAGCCGGCCGCCGCTGGGTCGCCGACCTCGACGTGGCCGCAGCTTCAGCCGGAGCCCATCCCGATGAACCGGTCGACTGGCTCGCCCGCTGGATCCACGACGGCTCCTTCCTTGAACTCATACGCCGGATCCTGCGCGGGCTTCCTGCGCCCCTCGTACCCGGGAGCGGCCTGAGCCCCATGCTCACCAATCTGCGCCTGGTCCAGGTGGACGAGCAACTGGCCGCGCTGACCCTCATCCGGCTGACCGACAACTACACCGCTTTCTGCTTCACCAGAGCCGAAGCCAGGCAGGCCGCCGAGCGCATCAGCACCGCCCTGAGCCGCCGCGGTCTAGCGCCCAACCTCCGCAAATCCAAGATCTGGTGCCCCAATCCCGAAGACCTCTACCTCGCCGGATGAGCCGATCATGCGACGCGCCCTTCTCTATTGCACCTTTAACGGCGTGGCCAACTGCACCAACGGCATCGGACGCCAGACCCAGACCCTCCTGGGCGCTCTTGGCCACCGCTGGAACGACCTGACCGCACGCACCGGCCCCTTCACCCCCTACCTGGCCATCCCCACCCCCGGCCCACGAACATGGGCCTACGACCCCGCCCGGCTCGCTGCCACCGAACAGATCATCTCCGCACGCGGCGGACAGATCCTGCCACTCGACCACGACGACACCGCCGAGTTCTGGTCTCCCACCGTCTGGCGGCAGCTCTCACGTGGGGCAGCCGCAACCGCCCTACAGCTCACCCGCCACTACGACCAGATCGCCGTCATCGCCGTCGACACCCCGTTCCTGGGAACCGGCACCGCCTACCTCGCCAACCCCACCGACCAAGCCAAGATCACCATCCTGCTCACGCCCTACGGGACCGCGCACATCCACGGCCACCCTGATCCGGACCCCGCACGACTGGACTGGGAGCACCATGGACTCAACGCCACCACCGCCCCCGGTATCCACGTCGCCGACATCGGCCGCTTCCTCACCACCCACCTCATCAACCGGTTCGGCCTGTCACCCGATCACTTCCTTCCCTACAAGTCCAGTCTCGACTTGCACGCCCCCGACCTCACCCCCATGCCGCCCGACCAAGCGCGACGCACCGCAACCGCCTTCGGCGTCCCCACCGACCGGACACTGCTGCTCACCATCGGTCGAACCGCCACCACCAAAGGCATCGACCTGCTCCTGAACGCAGTCGCCCAATGCCGCGACGCCGCTCATCTCGTCGCGATCATCGTCGCCTTCGATGACCACGACCCGCTCCTGGACGACTACCGCCGCCGCATCGCCGCCCTCAACCTTGACGCCACCCTCATCACCACATTCACCCGCCAGCTCCCGCGCGCCCTGGCCAGCCTTCCCACCACTCGCGCCGTGATCTGCCCCTCCCGTGGGGAGACCCTGGCCAACGTCCCCTTCGAAGTCGCCCTCTGGGCGCGGCACGGCGGCCCGGTCGTCGTGGCCCCCGCCAAAGACGGCTTCCTCGAACAGATCACCCACGGCCACACCGGTCTGCTCTACCCGCCCAACGACCCCGCCGCACTCGTCTCCGCGCTGCGGCATGCCATCGGCCTTGGCCAGCGCGCACGCACCCGCATGTGCGCCGCCGCCTACCAGCGTGTGGCCACCGAACGCGACGTCATCCCCAACCTCTCCACGACACTCCGATACCTGCTGCCGGCGCCCGCACACTCATCCCGGTAACCTCTCAAACTGTCCGCACGCACGCGGGCACCCGCCCGCCCCGGTCAAAGGCGACACCCAGACACGCGCGTTCCGGGGAGGGCCAAACCGCAATGACACCCCTGCTGCTGGTGGACGGCCACCACCTTCTGTATCGCTCCTGGTGGGGCTTCAGCGGCCGCCGCATCCTGTCCCGCGACAAGCAACGCGACCTGACCGGCGTGTTCGGCTTCCTAGCCATCCTCCGCAAAACCCACCTGGAAGAACTCCCCGACCACGAAATCATCGTCATCTTCGACGGCGAGAACGCCCACACCACCCGCCAGCCCCACGACGCCACCTACAAGGCCAACCGCGCCACCGCCGACCACACCCCGATCAAATCGCTCCGCCCGGTCAAAGACGCCCTCACACACCTCGGCGTGCCCTGGCTCGAACTCGACGACCACGAAGCCGACGACGTCATCGCCACCCTCACCCACACCGCCACCGCAAACGGCCGACCCGTCACCTGCTACTCCGGCGACCGCGACCTGTTCCAACTCCTCGACCACCCGGCCGTCACCCTCCTCAACCCGGCCCGCCACCGCCTCACAGGCCCCGACATCCAGGAACGCCACCAGGTCACCGCCCGGCAGTGGCCCGACTACCGCGCCCTCACCGGCGACCCCGCCGACAACATCCCCGGCATCTCCGGGATCGGCCCCAAAACCGCCGCGGCCCTCCTCGCCGACGGACTTCACCTTGACGACCTACCCGGCTCCCCACGCCTACGCACCCCACGCTGCCGCGGTATCACCGACCACTGGGACCAACTCCTGACCTGGCGAGACCTCATCCGCCTCAACCGCAGCATCCCCATACCCACCCCTCCCGGCACTGACGCCCCCACCCCGCCACTACCACGCGCCGCTCGGACCCTCGAAGACTTGAACTTGTGGTGACCCTCCCGGGGAGAGGAGCAGGGCAGACGCCTGTGAACCAGCCGGGACCCGCCGGCAGGAAACGTCACAACCTGCCAGCCCCAGCCTGAAGGCCAACTGCCCTCCCCGCCACCTGCCGACCAACCGACTCCGACACCCTCTCGGCCGCCCGCTGCGTTGCTCGACCGGGTAGAAGAGATGGGGAGTGTCCTGAAGATCGTGTGGGTGGGGTGGTGATCCGGAAGGCTGGGGCCGTTGCCCCGGCTGGGAAGGATCATCTGTGACCAACGATGATAAGGACGAGCGGTCGGGCGGGCTGGATGTCCGGCTTGCCCGGGAGCTGATCGAGCGGGCCCGGACCGAGGGGGTGTCGCTGGTTGGTCCGGACGGGCTGCTGGCCGGTGTCATCAAGACGGTGCTGCAGGTCGCGCTGGAAGCGGAGATGTCCGAGCATCTGGGTTATGAGCGGGGTGAGCGCCCGGCCCGGCCGTCGGGTAACCACCGCAACGGTAGCTCGTCCAAGACGGTGTCCACCGAGGTCGGCCCGGTCGAGATCGCGGTCCCGCGGGACCGCGCGGGCGAGTTCGAGCCGCAGATCGTGCCCAAGCATGCCCGCCGGGTGGAGGGCTTCGATGAGGCCATCGTCTCGCTGTATGCCAAGGGGTTGACCACCGGTGAGATCCGCGCGCATCTGGCCGAGATCTACCAGGTCGAGGTCTCGCGTGATCTGATCTCCCGGGTCACCGACAACGTGGTGGCCGAGATGGAGTCCTGGCGGGCCCAGCCGCTGGATGCGGTGTATCCGGTGGTGCTGATCGACGCGCTGTATGTGAAGATCCGCGAAGGTCAGGTGGCCAACCGCCCGATCTACATCGCGGTCGGGATCGACTGCGCCGGGGAGCGGGACGTGCTGGGCATGTGGGTCGGAACTGGCGGCGAGGGCGCCAAGCACTGGATGACGGTCCTGGCCGAGTTGCGCAACCGGGGCGTGCAGGATGTCTGCATCGCCTGCTGCGACGGACTCAAGGGCCTGCCGGAGGCGATCGAGGAGATCTGGCCACAGGCCACCGTCCAGCAATGCGTGGTGCATCTGGTCCGCTCGTCCCTGCGGTATGCCTCCAGGGCGGACTGGACCCGGCTCACCAGCGAGTTGCGGCAGATCTACACCGCCCCGACCGAGGCCGCCGCCGAGCAGCGGTTCGCCGAGTTCGAGGCCGAATGGGCCGCGAAGTATCCGGCGGTGATCCGGCCATGGCGGGACGCCTGGCCGACCTTCGTCCCGTTCCTGGCCTTCCCGGCCGAGATCCGCAAGGTCGTCTACACCACCAACGCCATCGAGAGCCTGAACGCCCGGTTCCGCCAGGCCACTCCGCCGCGGGCATTTCCCGACCGAGCAGGCCGCGCTCAAGGCGCTCTACCTGGTCATCCGCAGTCCCCTGAAAGGCCGCACCAACGTCACCGGAAGGACCCAGGGGTGGAAGGCCGCGCTCAACGCGCTGGCCCTGCACTACGGTGACCGCATCACCCTCAACTGAAGAGCGATCACCGCCTCACCCACAGACTTTCAGACACTCCCAAGAGATGACGTACGCCCCGGAAGTCTCCAAATGCACCCGGCCCCAGTGGCGGCACACGATCAAGTCCGTTCTAACCTGCATGCTCGCATTGTTGATGGCGCTCGGCGAAGTTGGCTCTTTGAGACATTGATCTTCCCGAACCAGGGGCAGTCCAGTGGGGCTCGCAGTCGTTGGCTGATGTGGGCCTTGGCGGCGCAGGTTCGTACTGCAGGTTCGTACTCTGGTCTGCGTGATTAGGTCGGTGGTGTTCGATGTAGGCGAGACTCTAGTGGATGATACCCGTGAGTGGCGTTCGTGGGCTGATTGGCTTGGTGTCCCGGCGCACACCATGTCCGCGCTGGTCGGTGCCGTCACGGCTCAGGGGCGTGACAACGCCGATGCGCTTCGTTTGATCCGGCCGGGTCTGGACGTCGTCAAGGAGCGTCGTGCCCGTCAGGCCGCTGGCTGCGGCGAGCAACTCAGCGACTATGACTTGTACGACGATGTGCGGCCTGCATTGGCTGAACTGCGCAGCCGGCGGATCTGGGTCGGTGTTGCGGGCAATCAGACGACCGAGGTGGCCGAGCTGTTGCGAGACCTCGACCTGCCGGTTGATGCGGTCGCCACGTCTGGGGAGTGGGGGGTCGCCAAGCCGGATCCGGCGTTCTTCACGAGAGTGATCGAATGGGCTCCTGGTGCTCCAGCGGAGATCATGTATGTCGGTGATCATCCCGCGAACGATGTGGTGCCCGCGAAAGCGGCCGGCTTGGTGACCGTGCTGTTGCGGCGCGGCCCGTGGGGGTATCTCTGGGCCAATGATCCTGAGGGCGGTCGAGCTGCTGATTGGGTTGTGGATGGGCTGGCGGATCTACCTGATCTTGTCGCGGGTGCAGATTTTCGGTAGATGTCCTTGGAGACTTCGGTGGATATTGACACGCGGATTGGCGCTCGTATCGCCGCGACGCGTGCCGCGCGGCGGCTTACTCAACAGCAGTTGGCTGAGAGCGCACACGTCTCGTTGAGTCTCCTCCGTAAGATCGAACAAGGATCACGTCCAGTCACTGACCGGACGCTCGAGGCAGTTGCTGAGGCAGTTGGATCGAGTCCGGATACGCTGGCGGGGAAGCGTGCGCACACTAACACGCGGATTCATGCGGCGATCCCGGCGATCCGCAAAGCCATTGATGGATACGACCTGCCCGATGACGGACCGGTTCGTCCCCTTCCGCAGCTTCGAGAGGCCATCGAGGCGGCCACCCGTCATCGGCTCGCTTCACAGTACGTACAACTAGCGGAGACCACGCCCCCACTGCTCAGCGAGCTCGCCAGAGGGATACAAGGTGGCGGAAGGATAGATCTGCGCGAAGCGGCATGGCTCCTGGCGGTTGGCTACCGCGCAGTGGACGCAGTCGCCTACAAGTACGGTTACTACGATCTTTCAGCCAGGCTCATCGAGCTGATGCGCTGGGCCGCGGGTCTGACCGAAGATCCGGTACTTGTCCTCACCGCTGCCTACGTCCGTACAGAGGTCTTCCTGGCCAGCCATAACCTGGCGACTGGGCTCAAGGCGCTTGAACATGCCCTGGACACCGTGCGGCCGAGCACACCTTCAACAGGCGCTCGTGCCGCGATGGGTGCTCTCCACATGCGGGCGGCGGTCACGGCCGCCCGGATGGGTGGGAATCCCCAG
>NZ_JBIMPP010000080.1:0-32047 GCF_043906805.1 Actinomadura sp. SCN-SB
GCTAGGCGAAGACACCGGGGGCGGGCCGGATCGCACCGACCTGCCGGTCGCCCCCGTACAGGGGGACGGTCGACAGCGCGTCGAGCGCGGCCACGTCCACGCCCGTCCCGGTGTCCCCGCCCAGGGCGCGCAGCAGCGCCACCGTCACGGGCGTGCGGGCCCGCATGGCACCGTCGTCGATCTTCACGACGTCGGCCCGGCCGTCGGGGAGGGCGAACGCGTCCACGCCCTCGGCGCCGCATTTCACCAGCAGGCCCGGGACCGCGTCCATCAGGCGCCGCTCCTCGCGCCGCGTACCGGACGTCCACCTGGGGTGCGCGCGCATCGCGTCGGCGACCCGGCGCTCAGGAGTGCCCGGCTCGGACAGCACCAGCGCGCGGTACGCCCGCGCCACGCCGGCGGGCGACGCCGCGAACAGCGGCGCGCCACAGCCGTCCACGCCGACCGTGACGGCCGTCTCACCGGTCAGGTCCCGGACGGCGGCGCGGACGGCCCTCTGCAACGGATGACCCGCATCGAGGTAGCTCTCGGTCGGCCAGCCCGCCGCGACACAGGTGGCGAGCATCGCCGCGTGCTTGCCCGAGCAGTTCATCCGGAGCCGGGACCGGCCGCGTCTTGGCGCGTCCAGCGGCCCGGCCTCGGGGCAGCGCAGCACCCCGGCGCCGAGCCCCGCCGAGGCGAGGATCTTCTCCACGCCCTCGACGTGGAAGTCCTCGCCGGAGTGGCTGCCCGCCGCCAGCGCCAGCCACGGCCCGTCGAGGTCGAGCCCGGAACGCAGCATCGCCACCGCCTGCATCGGCTTGTTGGCCGAGCGCGGGAAGATCGGATCGTCCGGCGCGCCGAGCCGCACCGCCGCCGCGCCCGACGCGTCCAGCCCGACCGCGGACCCGCGATGCCACGACTCCACGAAACCGGACCGTTCCACCTCGACGAGCACGGGGTTCATCGCGGTCACCCGGACGTGGCCCTGACGCCCAGGAAGGCGCGGGCCTCCGCGGGGGTCATCGGCGGCCGCTGCGCCAGACCGGCCAGCGTCGCCGCCCGTTCCACCAGCTCGGCGTTCCCGGTCACCGGCCGGCCCCTGGCGAACGTGATCGTGTCCTCCATGCCGACCCGCAGATGACCCCCGGCCGACAGCGCCGCGAACATCACCGGCAGCGTCGCACGGCCCACCCCGGTCGCCGACCAGGTGGCGCCCTCGGGCAGCGCCTCCACCGCCGCCACCAGCGACCGCGCGTCCCCTGGCATGCCGCCGGGCACCCCCATGACCAGGTCGCAGTGGACATGGCCGCCGTAGGGGGCGCCGTGCTTGTCCAGCAGCCGGTGCAGCGCCGCCACCTGACCGAGGTCGAACAGCTCGAACTCCGGGACGATCTCCAGCTCCTGCGTCCGCCGGTAGAGCTCCACCATGAACGGCCACGGGTTCATGAACACCTCGTCGCCGAAGTTCACCGTGCCGCAGGTCAGCGAGCAGGCGTCCGGCCCGGCCTCCAGGACGCGCAGCCGGTCCTCGTACGGGTCGGTCACCGCGCCGCCCGTGGACAGCTGCACGATCAGCCCCGTGGCCTCCCGCAGCGCCCGCACCGTGTCGCGCAGCCTGCCGAGGTCGAGCGTCGGCCGGGCGTCATCGTCCCGGATGTGCACATGGATGACCGCGGCCCCGGCCTCCTCGCACTCCTTGGCCGTCTGGACCAGTTCGTCGAGGGTGACCGGCAGCGCCGGAACGTCGGCCTTGGAGGACTCCGCGCCCGTAGGCGCCACCGTAATGAGCGTCGTTGCTCCCATGCGAGGCAGAATGCATGGTCATGCGTGCGGTAGTCCAGCGTGTGAGCCAGGCGAGCGTGACCGTGACCGGCGACGGCGGTCCCCGGGTCGTGGGTGCCATCGAGGGTCCGGGCCTGCTGGTCCTGGTCGGTGTGACCCACGGCGACACACCGGAACAGGCCCGCAAGCTCGCCGCCAAGCTCTGGGGCCTGCGGATCCTCCCGGACGAGCGGTCGTGCTCGGACCTGAACGCCCCGCTGCTGGTGATCAGCCAGTTCACGCTGTACGGGGACACCCGCAAGGGACGCCGCCCGTCCTGGATCGCGGCGGCGCCGGGCCCGGTGGCCGAGCCGCTGGTGGACGCGGTGGTCGGCGAGCTGCGGGCGCTCCGCGCCAAGGTCGAGACCGGGGAGTTCGGCGCGGACATGAAGGTGGCCCTGGTCAACGACGGGCCGATCACCCTCGTCCTGGAGGTCTGAGCCGGGGCCCGCTCAGCCCACCGCGTAGCTGTAGATCATCACGATGGTCGCCGCCAGCGTGCCCGCGGCGGCCAGCGCGATCAGCAGGCGGTCGCGCGGATCCAGCCGCCCCCGGATCTCCGGGGACACCACCACCTGGCCGGTCTCCCGGTTCGGGTCGGGCCGCGTCGCATCGGACCGGTCGCGGAACGGGTCCTTCAGG
Organism: Actinomadura sp. SCN-SB; assembly: GCF_043906805.1. Classification (NCBI taxonomy): domain Bacteria; kingdom Bacillati; phylum Actinomycetota; class Actinomycetes; order Streptosporangiales; family Thermomonosporaceae; genus Actinomadura; species Actinomadura sp. SCN-SB. Next base: position 2,446 of record NZ_JBIMPP010000080.1, read on the forward strand.
CCCACGAGCCGCCACAGCGCGGCGTTCTTCAACCGCTGGTGCTCCGTACGGCACGCGAACAGCCGTCCCCGCACCGGCTCCATGCAGGCCGCGCCCCGCCGCGTCATGATCCGGCACAGCGTGGGGACGAGCAGGAACTGGTACAGGCACCACAGCAGCAGCCCCAGCAAGGCCAGCCGCCACGACCAGAACCACACGACGGCCACCGCCCACAGGGCGAACACCGCCCACCACACCAGCGCCGACTCCCGCCGCGGACGGCGCCGGCTGCCCTTCCCTGGCGTTGCGACCATGGGTGAGCCCATCCTTGTCCGTAAGGTCGCCGAGGAGGGGGAGCCTACCCCCGATGCGCCGCCTGGCGGCGAAGTTCGATCTTGGCGTTGGCACCGGTGTCCGGGGACACCACGACCTCCTGGGCCGCGGCCACCCCGCCCGCCAGCAGTTCGACGTCCACCGGGACGGTGCGCTTCACCAGCGCCAGCGCGATCGGCCCCAGCTCGTGGTGGCGGGCCGCCGACCCCACGAAGCCGACCGTGCGCCCGCCCGGGATCTCCACGGGGTCGCCGTGCGCGGGCAGCCGGTCCACGCTGCCGTCCAGGTGCAGGAAGACCAGGCGGCGCGGCGGGCGTCCCAGGTTGTGCACGCGGGCGACGGTCTCCTGCCCGCGGTAGCAGCCCTTCTCCAGGTGCACCGCCTCCTCGATCCAGCCCATCTCGTGGGGGATCGAACGGTGGTCGGTGTCCAGCCCGAAGCGTGGCCGGTGCTCGGCGATCCGCAGCGCCTCGTACGCCCAGAGCCCGGCCGGCCGTACCCCGGCGGAGCGCAGCCGCTCGGCGATCTCGGGAAGCGCGTCCCGCCGGACGATCCGCGTGGTCGTGCCCGGAAGATCGGGGAACGCGGGCCCTTCGGCCTCCGTCCCCTCCGGGACGGTCACCACGGCGTAGGAGTCGCTGACGTCCTCGACCTCGACGCGCAGCAGGAACCGCATCCGGTCGAGGAACTCGGTGAGGGCCGGTGCCGTGCCCGGCTCCACGTGCGCCCAGACCGCCTCGCCGTCGTCCACCAGGTGCAGATGATGCTCGATGTGGCCGTTCGGGCTCAGCAGCAGCGCCTGGGTGGCCTCGCCCGGCCGCAGCCGCTCCAGATGCTGGCTCAGCAGGCTGTGCAGCCAGCTCAGCCGATCGGGGCCCGACACCCGGACCACGCCGCGATCGCTCCGGTCGACGAACGCCCGGCCGGATTCGAGGGCGCGCTGTTCCGCCGTCGGCTCACCGTAGTGAGCGGCGATCTCCTGGTCTGGCGCGTCCGCCGGGACGGCCCCGGGCAACTGCAGCAGCGGGCTCTCCATGACGCCCAGACTACGCACTCTTCCTGCAATCCTTGCAGCGGCCGTAGACCGTCAGATGGTGGACGTCGGTCTCGAATCCGTGCGCGCTCTCCAGCCGCGCGGCCAGTCCCTCGGCGGCCTCCGGGTCGACGTCGTTCACCGTCCCGCACTCCCGGCACACCAGGTGGATGTGCTCGGCGTCGGCGGCCAGGTGGTAGTTGGGCGGGCCGTGCCCCAAATGGGCGTGCTTGACCAGCCCCAGCTGCTCCAGGAGTTCCAGCGTGCGGTAGATGGTGGAGATGTTCACGCCCCGCGCGGTGCGCTGCACCTCCGCGCAGATCTCCTCCGGAGTGGCGTGCTCGAGGTTGGTCACCGCCTCCAGCACGAGCTGGCGCTGCGGGGTGACCCGGTACCCCCGGGCCCGCAGCTCCTCCTGCCACGTCTCGGACATGCCATGAGTCTAGATCCCCGGGAAAAGCCGCTTGCCCCGATCGCGGACGCTCGCATAACGTGCCAGTACGCGCGAAAGGAGGTGGTCCAGGAAATGGTTGATTCTGGGACTCGCGAGGTGACTGTCCGCTAGTCGCCGTTCCGCCTCGTAGCCGACCCGCGCCGTCAGGCGCCGGGCCGGTGTGGCCGGTCGGTGACCGGCGAATACCAGGCAGTTACCCGATCCCCGGACCGATGGATCAGTCCTGTCCATCGCCCCGCCACCCGGCGGGAAGGTCCGGGGATCGTTTCCTTTCCCGGTCGTGCCGGTACGTTCCGGAGCCGGGATCTAGGCCACGCGCTTGAGCTGGGCGGAGATGTGCGACTGGAGCGGCTGCCCCACCGCCGCCAGGTCGTAGGCCCAGCCCAGGTCCTCCCCGATCAGGCCGTACAGCCGCTTGCCCGCGGTGACCTCCTTGGCGCTCTGGGTCCGCGCCACCACGTCCGTGATCAGCTCCACCCGGTTGAACGCGACCGTCCCCACGTAGATCTCCACGATCCCCGTCGGGTGCGCGAGCGTCACCTCGACCTGGTGGTCGGGACGCGGGCGCCAGTAGCCGGACTCGGTCGCCAGCGGGCGGCCCAGCGAGCCGTCCTCCTCGATCAGCCAGGTCCGGCTGGTGTAGGTCAGGAACGGCTTGCCGATATGGCCGAACGAGACCTCCTGCCCGAAGTGGAACCCCTCGATGGTGGGGTAGCCGCCGACTCCGGCGCCTTCCCACGTGCCGAGAAGGAACGCCAGCGGTTCGAGGTCCGGGTGCAGCTCAGGCTCCATAGCCACAGAGCGTAGCGGCGCGGCGGCCCGGAAATGACCGTTACCTCCGCACCGCGGACCGCTACCGGAGCCGGGACAGGCGGATCAGGACGAGCACCGCCGCCACCGCCACCACGCCGAACATCAGGACCAGGACCGCCGCGTTCACCATGCCCACGGCGGCCCATCCTAGGCACGGGTTACCCTCCCGGTATGGCGAGATCTCTGGTGATCAAGGCGACGGCGGGCGCGGACGGCCCGGAGCGGTGCAACCAGGCGTTCACTGTCGCGGCGGCGGCCGTGGCGGCCGGGCTCCCGGTGTCGCTCTGGCTGACCGGGGAATCGGCCTGGTTCGCGCTTCCGGGCCGGGCCGCGGAGTTCACGCTCCCGCACGCCACCCCGCTGGAGGATCTGCTGGCCACCGTCCTGTCGGGCGGACGGGTGACCCTGTGCACCCAGTGCGCGGCGCGGCGGGAGATCGGCCCGGACGACGTGATCCCGGGGGTGCGCATCGCGGGAGCGCCCACCTTCGTCGAGGAGATCACGTCCGAGGGCGTCCAGGCGCTCGTGTACTGACCCTGGAGGCGCCCGCGGGCGCCCCTCCCCGGGCTCGGCGGTTGATCGGCCGCCGAGCGGATATGAGCACCCGGGAAGGAGGCGCCGCGGATGATCGACATCCCGCTCTGGGCCTGGGCGGCGACCATCGCGTTCATCATCGCGCTGTTCGTGTTCGACCTGCTGGTCGCCGTGCGGCGCCCGCACGCCGTGGGGCTGCGGGAGGCGACGGTCTGGTCGGTCTTCTACATCGTGGTCGCCATCGCCTTCGGCCTGGTCGTGATGGCGGCGGGCGACGGGACCGCGGGCACCGAGTACTTCACCGGATGGCTGGTCGAGAAGAGCCTGTCGGTCGACAACCTCTTCGTCTTCGTCATCCTCATGTCCCGGTTCCAGGTCCCGATCGAGTACCAGCAGAAGGTGCTGCTGTTCGGGATCGCCGCCGCGCTGGCGTTCCGGACGGCGCTCATCGCCATCGGCGCGGCGGCGATCAGCGTGTTCTCCTTCACCTTCCTGCTGTTCGGGCTGGCCCTGATCTGGACGGGCGTCCAGCTCATGCGGCACCGCGACGAGGAGCCGGACGTCCAGGACAACTGGCTGGTCAAACGCACCCGCGCGCTCCTCCCCCTGTCCTCCGACCTGCACGGCGGCCGGCTGCTGGCACGCGAGAACGGGCGCCGGGTCGCGACGCCGCTGATGCTGGTGTTCATCGCGATCGGCAGCACCGACCTGCTGTTCGCGCTCGACTCCATCCCGGCCGTGTTCGGTGTCACCACCGAGCCGTTCATCGTGTTCACCGCCAACGCGTTCGCGCTGCTGGGCCTGCGCGCCCTGTACTTCCTGATCGAAGGGCTGCTGGGACGGCTGGTCTACCTGTCCACCGGGCTGTCGCTGATCCTGGGCTTCATCGGGATCAAGCTGATCGTGGAGTTCGTGCATCTGGACGTCAGCGAGACGGTCCCGGAGATCCCGACGCCGCTGTCGCTGGTCGTCATCCTGGCGATCCTGGCGGTCACCACCGTCGCCAGCCTCCTGCGCGTCCGGCGCCACCCGGAGGAGCGGGCCAAGCCCGGGGCCGTGCGCAAGCCCAGGCCACGCGAGGACCGCGAGAAACACGACAAGGATCGTGCGGCCACCTGAGCTGCTGCCCATGTGCGACACGGCACCCGGCGAGGTGGAGACGACCCGGCCGCGTCCCGCTCCCGGCCCCGCGATCGACCCGATCGCGCTGGAACCGGTGGACGAGGTCGAGATCCTCACGCTGGTGGACAACGTCTACGACGCCCCTCTGGCGGGCGACGAGCGCGTCCTGCGGACCGACCTCGACACGGATCTGGTGGAGGCCCCGTTGTTCGAGGGCGGCGTGACCCAGCCCGGGATGATCGCCGAGCATGGTTTCTCCGCGCTGGTCACCGTGCGCCGGGCCGGGCGCGCCACCAGGCGTCACTGGTCGCCCCGGCCACTGCACCGGCTGGCGCGCCCAGCACGCCCTGGCCGCCGCCCTCCCGGAAGCGTGGGTGCAGAGCAGCACCGGTACGACGTACCGGTTGCTCAGCCCAGCACGGCCTTGAGGCGTTCCTCACGCAGACGGCCCGCCCAGGAGTCGTCGATCGGCTGGATGTCGCCTCCCACGGCCCAGCGCAGCAGCAGGTCGGCCAGGCCGGGGTTGCGGACCAGCGCGGGGCCGTGCATGTAGGTGCCCAGGACGCGGCCGCTGTAGGCGCCCTCGAAGCCGTCGCCGTTGCCGATGCCCGTGACGACCTTGGCCAGCGGCTTGACCCTCTGGCCCAGGTGGGTGATGCCCTGATGGTTCTCGAACCCGGTGATCCGCGGGACGTTCAGCTCGGCGGCCACCTCACCGACGATCTCGCCCACGGCGCGCTGGCGGCCCCGTCCGCTGCGGATGTCGAGCAGGCCGAGACCGGGCACGGGCTGCCCCTCCTCGCCGCCGAACTCGTGGCCGAGCAGCTGGTACCCGGCGCACACCGCGAACACCACGGCGCCGCGCTGCGCGGCCTCGTAGAGACCGCCGTCGCGGCGCAGCCGCTGCGCCGCCAGGATCTGCGGGCGGTCCTCGCCGCCGCCGAGCAGGAAGATGTCGCCGTCCACCGGCACCCGCTCGTCGGACCGCAGATGCACCGTCTGGGTCGGGATGCCGCGCAGCGCCGCCCGGCGCTCCAGAACGATCGTGTTGCCCTGGTCGCCGTAGGTGCTGAGCAGGTCCGGATAGACCCAGACGATCTTGATGGGCTTCGGGTGGTCAGACGACACGGCCGTACCTCGTTCGGATGGTCTGGAAGGCGGTGTAGTTGGCGATCACGTCGAGGCGGCCCGGCGGGACCGCCATCACGGCCTGGTCGATGTCGTCCGCCACGGAGAACTGGACGTCGGCGGCCTCCAGGCGGACGGCGAGGTCGACGCGGCGCTCGCCGGTGACCCAGACGGGACGGCCGCGCAGGATGCGGTAGTCGACGTCCCAGAGCCAGGAGGTGTCGCGTCCGTCGGGGCCCTGCGCGTTGATGGACAGCGCGACCGGGGCGGGCGCGGGCTCCAGCACGTCGAACGCCTCCAGCCAGCCCGCCGGGTTCTTCGACAGCAGCAGCCGGATCCGGCGGCCCTCGTGCTCGACGGTGGTGTAGCGGCCCGCCACCGAGCGGACCTCGCCGAGCAGCGGAAGGGCCTGCTCGGGCGGGACGCCGAACTGGTTCACGACGGCGAGCGCGATGGCCGCGTTGGACCGGTTGGCGCGGCCGGGCAGGGAGAGGTTGGAGAGCTGGAAGGAGCGGCCGTCGGGCGCGGTGACCCGGTCGCCCTTCAGCACCCAGTCGGGACGGGGACGGGAGAAGTGACACTCCCGGCAGGCCCAATTGCTGTCCTCATCGGTGTCCTCGCGGTCGAGGGGGCCGCCGCACTCGGGGCAGCACCAGGAATCCTCGCGCCAATGCTGGCCCGCGGCCACCCAGGTGACGCTCTTGGCGGTGGACGCGCCCCAGGTCACCAGCGGGTCGTCGCAGTTGGCGATGACATGGCTCTGCGGGGACGCCTCCAGGGCCTTGCGCCACTTGCCGGCCAGCAGCCAGATCTCGGCGGCCCGGTCCATCTGGTCGCGGCTGAGGTTCATCAGCGCGACCACGTTGGCCCCGGTCTCGGCCAGCACCATCGGGACGTACTTCTCGTCGCACTCCAGCACGCCGTACCGGGCGTCGGGAGCGGCGGCGAGCGCGGAGACGTGGCCGGTGGGCATGTTCGCGCCGAACGCGTTGGTGGCGACCTCGCCCAGGGGGGTCATCGCCGAGGTGATCAGGCGGGTGGTCGTCGTCTTGCCGTTGGTGGCGCTGACCAGGACGAGCTTGCGGTCGCGCGCCAGCCTGGTCAGCAGCTCGGGGTCGAGCCGCAGCCCGATTTTGCCACCGATCACCGAGCCGTCCCCGCGGCCGGCCATCCGTGACATCCTCGCGGCCGTACGACCGAGCGCGACGGCCAGCTGCGAACGCAGCGGAAGATCGCTCATGGACTGTGTCTTCTCTCCGGGTCTTCTTTCCGGGTCTCGCCGAGACGTCCGATCGGACCGGTCCGAGCCTAGCCGTTGCGGCGTCCTCCTTGCGGAGCGTCCGACACCGGTTGGGCAACGGTCTGCCCGAGGTTGTTGTGACCAGTCTCACATGTCTTCCGGTAAACCGATTCGCCGGTTCTTGACCTGATAGCGGTTGTCATGATTCGGTGCGACCCCGGCGGCGTGTGGACAGTGAGGTATCCGATAAAGGGGATGTTCAGGGGATACCGAGGACCGCGCCCGAGATGAGGCGTTACCCAGTACTTTGTCGGGAGCCCAGTGTTTTCTGCGCGGAGTCACGCCCGTCTGGCGGACGAAGCGGCGACAAGGCGAGGTTTTGAGCGATGCAGTGTCCGACGTGCGGTACGAACACGCCCGGGACGCTCGGCACGTGCACGAGCTGCAACGCACCGATCCACCAGCCGTCGAGCCTGATGGGCGCGCCGCCGCCCGAGGCGGCCCCGTCCCCCCAGGACGGGGAGCGGACGATGGTGGTGCCGATGTCCGCGCCCATCGCGGCGCCCGCCGAGCCCCGGCCCCAGGGGGACGGGGCCGCGGGCTTCAACCCGGTCGAGCCGCCGCCCCCTCCCGCCTGGGCCACCGGCGAAGTGACACCGGTGGAGGACAAGCCCAAGGACGAGGAGAACAAGGAACCGATCGTCCCGGAGTCGTGGTTCGCACGTCCCCGTAAGACCGACGAGCAGCGGGCGCAGGAAGACCAGGCCACCCAGCAGTGGCAGGCGCCGCCGCCCCCGGTGGCGCCCGGTCAGGACTGGGGCACGGGAGCGCAGGGGCACACCGTGCTCGACTCCGCGTACGCGGACAACGGCGCCACGCAGCTCGACCAGCCACCCATGAACATGGGCCGGCCGCCGACGGGCCCGATGGGGCCGGCGGGGCCCATGGGCCCGATGGACCCCTCGCTCGGGCCGGCCATGCCCATGGGTGGTCCGATGGGCCCGCCCATGGGTCCGCAGGGTCCTGGCGGTCCCCCAATGGGGCCGGACGGGATGCAAGGGGCTTACTACGCGCAGCCTCCCGCGCCGTCCAACCAGGCCAGCAAGCCGCTTCTCATCGCCGTGTCCGCGCTCGTCACGATCGCGGTGGTGGCGGTCGCGCTGGTGGCGTGGCCGGGCGGGGACGACAAGCCCGCGGCGACCTCCCCGCCGAGCACGTCACCCAGCAACGACAACACCCCGGTGGCGCAGAAGCAGCCGCTGTCCTCCCCCGCCAAGGTGCAGGCCATCCAGGTCAACAAGGTGCTGAACTCCAGCGCCGACACCCGCAGGGTCCTCGCCCGCTCGATCGCGGCCACGTCCAAATGCCAGACGCTGCCGACGGCCATCAAAGGCTTCCAGGTCGTGGCGCAGCGCCGGAGCGCCCAGATCACCCAGACCAACCGCCTGAAGGTCGACAAGCTGCGTAACGGCGCGCAGATGCAGTCCACGCTGAGGGAGGCGTTCCAGGCGTCCCTGGAGGCCGATCTGCGCCTGCTCGCCTGGGCGAACAAGGCCAAGCGGGGATGCCGGGGCAAGCCGCGTCCGGATGTCGCCAGGGCACCGGGACGGACCGACGCCGAGCGCCGAGCGACACTGGCGAAGAAGCGGTTCGTCGCCCAGTGGAACCCCGTGGCGCGGCAAGCGGGACTGCCCTCCCGCGCTTGGAACGGCCTGTAATAAGCCCGCTCCGGGCAGTATCTTGGTGCGCCAAGGGCTGGTGGGAAGGGGTTGCCATGCAGTGCCCGGCTTGCGGGAGCGACACGGCCCCGGCCCTGTCACGCTGCCCCCGATGCGACGCCCCGCTCCCCGCGCCGCCGCCTCCCGGTGACGAGACCGTCACGTCCCTGTCCCCGGAGCCCTGGAGCATCCCGGAGCCGGAGATCTGGCGTCCGCCGCCGCCACCCAAGCGCAGCCCCCTTCCGTACGTGGCGCTGGGCGCGGGCGTGGTCCTGCTCGCCGCGGTCGCGCTCGCCATCGTCTTCTGGCCCGCCTCGGACAAGGATCCGGGTCCGCTTCTCGGCTCTCCGGCGCAGCAGACCCAGGTCCCGGATACGCAGTCCGGGTCGTCCGGAGACGCCGCGCCCCGGCTCAACCAGCAGGCGGGGCAGGTGGACACGCTGCTCACCGAGATGGCGGGGACGCGCAACGAGCTGGGCGGCGCCGTGACCGGCGGGTGCCAGACGGCCGCGCTGGAGCGGGTCCGCTCCCAGCGTGAGGAACAGCTCGCCAAGGCCAGGAACCTCCAGGTGGACGCGCTGGAGAACGGGCCCGAGCTACGCGACGCGCTGATCCGGGCGCTGGAGGCGGCGATCGAGTCGAACCGGCGGTACCTGGCCGTCGCCCCAGGCTGCCCGACCGAGAGCGAGGTCGCGTCGGTGAACGAGCGGGCCAGCGAGGCCAAGCGCGCGTTCATCGACTACTGGCGTCCGAACGCCGAACGCGCCGGGCTGGACGTCCGCGACGCCGATGAGATCTGACGTTCCTACGGCAGTCCCACGGCCGTGCCGAGCTGGCGGACGGCCTCGGCCAGGACGGCGACGCCCGCGACGCGGCGGCCCAGCCGTTCCAGGGCGCCGGTCACGCGCTCCTCATCGGTGTCCTCCTCCTCCAGCTCGCGGCGGATGTCGTCCAGGTCGCGGCGCGCCCTGTTCGCCTCCGGCACCTGCGCGGCGTGCTCGTCCAGCAACCGCCGCACCCGGTCGAGGGCGGCGGCGGCCTCCGTGGGAGCGGTCGTGTTGATCTGCTGGTTCTGGGTGACCTCGGCGCCCGCGGCGACCTGCCCCGACACGTGGGCATGGCCGCCGATGACGATCCCGCGGTCACCGCTGTGCTCGGTCATCTGGCTCCTCGAAGGCTCGGTATCGGGCTCGGTGACGGGCTCGGTGACGGGCTCGCGCTCATGGGTTGATGCCGCGTCCGTGGCCGTGCTGGGTCTGCTTGACGCGCGCGCCCACGGCGACCTGCCCCTTCACGGTGCCGCCGGTCATGATGACGCCCTGGTTCAGGATCACGCCGACCTGCTCGCGGTAGGCCGACACGTCGATGCCGCACTCCTCGCCCAGGTAGTCCAGGAGCGCCTCGTTCACCCGATGTTCGAGGAAGCGGATGTACTTGTCCACGTCGAGTTCCTGGACGAAGGTCTCGAAGTCCTGCTCGGACGCCAGTTCCCGCACGCTGATGCGCGCCCCGTAGTCGTGCACCGGATCGGTGGTGGGGTCCGGCGCCAGTGAGGCCAGGACGGCCGAGCGCAGCATCCGCCAGCAGGTGCGGACGGCGTCCGGGAACGCCCGCACCAGGCTTCCGGGCAGCGCCCGCCACGTCGTGGTGAGGTAGAGCAGGAACATCTTCCCCGGCCGTCCGGTCGAGAGCCGGTCGACGACGCGGAACTCGTACCTGACGGGCGGGAGGACGGTGGCCGCGAACTGCCCGTACAGCATGCGGCCTTCGAGCGCGAGATGGATGAACGCCGACAGCGCCAAGCCCTCGTCCTCGGCGGGCGCCACCGCGTGCCCTCCGGGCGCGAGAACGGCCTGGCCTGGCATGTCGATCGTGATCCGCTGGAAGCAGCGCAGCCCGGCCTGCGGATGCCGGACGATCGCGTCGATCGCCTCGGGCGTGGCCACGGAGTACGGGGCCTTGCTCCACGTGGCGTCGATCAGCGGGTGCCCGTCGAAGGGGCGGCCGATCCCGGGGCTCAGGACGCGGCGCCGCTGCGTGCATTCGCCGCGTCCCACGATGTGCATGTCGGCGACCAGCCCGGACAAGCGCTCGTTCGGCGGAAGGGGCGGGAGCGGCGGCGTCCGCGAACGGGTCGCCGTCTCGTCCCGCATCTCCCGGATCCGGTCACGGACCCGCTCGTGCATCACCACCGGGTCGACGCGCTCGGCGCTCTTGGCCGGTTCCTTGCTCAGCAGGCCGCCGGACGCGGGGCGGTCGATGTCGAGCGCGATCGACCACACGTGCGCCCAGGGCGCGCGGATGTCCCCGGACCCCAGGAACGGGTTCTCCCCGGAGTAGAGCGTCACGTTGCCGTGCTGGGCGGGGCCGACGCGGTCCAGGATCCGGCGGGCCCGCTCGCTCTGCGTGGGCGGGCCGGGGCCGACCGCGCCAGGGCCGAGCGCGTAGAGCGTGCGGAAGACCATCCAGAGATGGACCATGTAGATCGCGGGCAGGGCGGCGATCAGCGCCAGCACGACGAGCACGCCCGCCAGGCCCGCCACGAAGGCCCGGAACCCGGTCTCCACGTCCTCCGGCTCGAAGTCCCGGTACTCGTCCGCTCCGGAGAAGAAGAGGTCGAGCACCGCGAACACCGGCCCCAGCGCGGTGAGGACCGCCGGGATCACCACGAGCAGGAGCAGGAGCAGCATCGAGAGCGTGATGGGGAGGCCGAGCCGCCGTACGAAGCGGGGCGCGATCCGCATGACGCCGGCGGCGCTGAGCGCGAGCCAGACGAACAGGATGGCCAGCCACGGTACGAGCACCGCGGCCAGCAGTCCCACCGCGCACAGGGCGAGGTCGCGGCAGAGGCGCAGCCGCCGTGCCCGCAGCGCGTGCAGGATCACCGGCCGGACGTCGAAGCCGAAGGACGGGGCGACGGCCCGGTGGCCGTCGTCGTCGATGTACTCGTGGATCACCGACTCGCACAGCCGCCGGTCCAGGTACATGGCGGCGGCCAGGTAGCGGGTGTCGTTCTGCAGCGGCCGGTTCTCCGCGCCGGCGACGGACGCGGCGTGGCGGAAGAAGGCACGTTCCGAGGTCCGGCCATCGGTGTCGGTGACCATCGGCGGCTCCGGGGGGTGAGCGAGTGCGCGGCTCGGGGTGACGAAGCTACCCGATCGCACCCCCGGAAGGCGCTTCTTTACAAGAGCTCAGGAAGAGGGGGAAAAGGGAAGTCCCTGGGACGGATCCTCGAAGGGCGCTATCAGGCGGGCGGGCCAGCTCAGCACCGGCTCCAGCCAGGACGTGACGTGCATCGTGTCGGCCGCCTCCGCGAGCTGCTCGTCTTCCTCCACCCCGATGGCGACGACCGACAGGTCCTTGTAGAAACCCTCGTGATGGTCGTCGCCTTCAAGCGCGGTGAGCGCGATGGGCCGGTTGCGTTCCAGTTCCATCGACAACGGATGGCGGCGCAGGGCACGGAGACGATGGCCGAACTTGGGCTCCGGAGGCTGCTTCAAGCCGGGGAGCTGGTAGTCCAAGGGCGGTGCCGGGGCGTGCTTGTCAGGGACGCTTCCGCCGTAGGGGAACAGGCGGTCCAGCTCATGCAGCCAGCGGAGTTGCGGGATGACCCAGGTCGGGCCTGGGAGCGTCCCGACAAGGCCGGAGTCGCCCGCAAGGAGCTTCTGCGCGACGTCCGCGACGACCGCGGTGAGTTCGGACGGCAGGTAGGCGTTGCGCAGCGCCCAGGAACGCCGCGTCACCGCCCGTTCAAGGACCGTCGCCAGCGTGCATTCGCGCAACCGCGAGGTGAGGCGAGAGCAGGCGCGCAGCAGTTCGGCCGGTGCTGCGGGCAGCGGACGGTTGACGACATGGGCCAGGACGAGCGTGTCGGCCCATAGGCGAAGCCAAGCCCAGTCAGGGTGTCCCGCGAGAAGGTCGGCCTCACGCAGCTCGTACAGAGTGCAGGCCCGTCCCGAACGGCACTCGCACCCGCACGCGGCGGAACGACGCCCGTCCACGGGCGGAGGCGGGCCCGGCATCGTCCCCTCACGTCCCTCGCCCAAGGGCACGCGGACGCGCAGCGGGCGGTCCATTCCATCGGCGAACACCGCCGCGACACCGGGACGGAGCGAGACCACCTCGCGCGACTGGTCCTCGTCCAGGTTCATCGCCGCGCCGACCTGATGCCGGTCATCGAACGCCGGCAGCCGGTGCACCACCTTCAGCGCGGTGTTCTTGATGACGTCCGGGACCAGCTTGGTCGGGATCTGCTCGGCGACGATGATGCCCTCGCCGTACGCGCGGATCTCCGCCAGCATCCCCGCGAACAGCTCCACGGCGTGCGCGCTGGTCCGCTCGGGACCGCGGTTGCGCAGCAGCCGGTGCGCCTCTTCGATGACGATGACATGCCGCAGGCCGGGCGCCGGTCTCCCCTGACCGCGCTCGCGCATCCGCAGGTGCTCCACGATGCGGATGATCAGGGTGCCCATGAGGAACGCCTTGTCCTCGTCGTTGGCGACGTCCTCGATGGCGAGCACGATGTTGTCGCGCAGCATGCCGCCGATGTCGGCGGGATGGCCGCCCTCGAAGAACCGGCCCGCCGAGCCGATCCGCAGCGACCGCAGCCGCACGTCCACGAAGCCCTGCACGTCGGCCATCAGCTCACGCCCGTACCCGACGTCCTTGATGACCTGGAGCGCCGCCTGCTGAAGCTGCTCCAGCGTCGGGACGGCCGGTTCGATCAGCGAGCCGGGCACGCCGGCGCCGGTGACCACGTCCCAGCCGTTGGCCTCGTACACCCGTTGCAGGGCCTGCGCCATGATCTGCGGGAACGGCTCCTCGGCGTCGAAGGCCGCCTGGAACAGCGCGCGGACCATGTCGATGTGCGCCTGCACCGGGTAGCCGGGCTCGGGCGCCAGCGGGTTGACCGACAGCGGCACCGCGGCCGGGTCGGACGGGTTGACGACCGTCACCGGGCCGCCCAGGTCGGCGATCCGCCCCGCCATCGCCGCGTACTCCGACTTGGCCGGCTCGATCGCCAGCCACGGGATGCCCGCGCGGGTCAGCTGCTCCAGCAGATGCCGGACGGTCTGCGACTTGCCCGCGCCGGTCGCGCCGGTCACGAACACGTGCCGGTTGAGGGTGGAGCGGGGAACGGTGAACCGGCCGACCTGGCGGTCCTGCCCGTCCAGGATCGCGCCGAGCTCCAGCGGCGCGCCCGCCGACGGCTCGTCGGCCTCGGAGGTCACGTCGAAGTACCCGGCCTCCAGGACGCGCAGCCCCGGCACCTCGCGGCGGGGCAGCCCGGCCAGCGCCGCCAGCGCCCCGGCGGTCGTGAGGAAGGGATCCCGGTGGTCGGCCGGGTCCCGGTCCGCCAGCGCCTCGGCGAACGGGACGGCGGCGTGCCCCGACCGCAGCCGGTACGGGTGGTGGCCCAGCTCCATCGAGCCGACCAGCACCGGCGCGATCTGCGCCAGCTCGGCCTGGTCGGCGGCGCCCGCGAGCACCCGGACCTGCCACAGCCCGGCCTCGCGGAACGCGTCCAGCTCCACCAGCCGCTGGTCGGCGCGTGCCACCGCGAGCCTTGCCTGCTCGTCCTCGCCCCGGCGCAGCATCCGCAGCTCGTGGTGCAGCTCGCGCAGCTCCGCGTCCAGCCGGCGCTCGTCGCACGGCTCGGCCACCACGAACCAGCCGAACGGCCGTTCCATCAACGTGACCAGCGTCGACTCGAACAATCCCGGGGCCGGGAAGGGAGGGCCGGCGTCGGCGCGTCCCGACTGCGGGGCCAGCCGCCCCGGGCAGCGCGTCCACACCAGCCGCTCGGCCGCCCGCCGCCACCCGTCCCCGATCGGGACGCCCCGCGCGCCGCTGGGGAACAACAGACCGTCGTGGCCGTCGCCGACCGGGCCCGCGTTGGTGATCAGTTCGAGCGGGGCGCCGCCGCCCGCCGACAGCCAGCCGACCACGAACGGGCGCCGCCTCCGCGCCGCCGACAGGGCGGCGGGCAGCACGCTGACGAAGTCCCACTCGGCCGACGCGGGACGGTCGGGGGCGGGAATGGCCTGGATGCGGTACCAGGGACCGGGAAGGTCCGGCATGCCCGCAGGAAGCCGGGAGGGCGTAGCCATGCTGCGAGCCTACGAGGGCGGGTCGGCCTTATGCCTGCCGTTGGGCTTCATCGGCGGGACGATGCGCGCCCCACGCACACTCGCGCCACGCGGCGCCGCTCCCCTGGGCAGGGCATGCCTGGCCCGGGACGCCCAAGGGAATCCGCGCTGGCCCAGGGGCGGAGCAGCGTCGTCATCGGTATCCGTGTCAGGCGTGGGGGCGGCAAGCGGTTCGCTCTTACCCGACTCGCCGTTCTCCTCCGCTTCCTCGGACACCTGCTCCTTCTGCTGTTCCTGTTCCTGTTCTTTCTGCTCGCGCAGGTACTCCTCGAACTCCATGGAGTGCGCGGTCGGCAGGGTGATGATGCCCGGGTTGGCGTCCACCAGAAGGATGCGGCGCCCGGCCGCGCCCGCGTGCGTGAACACCATCGCGGTGGTCGGCAGCTCCTGCAACTGCGGCGGCTCGATCAGCAGCTCCCGGTAGCGCTGCTTCGGCTCGCCGCCCTCGTCGCGGCGGCGTCCCTCGGTCGCGGCCAGGCTCCGCCCCCAGGCGGTGGCGGAGCTGATGCCCTCGACCAGCGCCGAGTCGTCGGCGGCCGGGGCGGGCAGCGGCGACCACACCGGGTCGGTCAGCTCGTTGCCGCGCGCCCGCGCGTACGCGACCGTGCTCGCGTACCCCTCGCCGGTCACGTCGCCCAGGGCCGCGCCCGCCGCGTCGGTGATCTCGGCGACCAGCAGCGGCTGGTCGGCGCCGATGTGGTCGGCGGCGATCCGGGCGTCCTCGGGGTTGCCCAGCCGCATGAACCCGACCGCCGCGTGGCCCCTACGCCCCAGCCGCTCCCGCACGTGCCGCGGAATCGACCGGTACATCAGCACCAGGCCCGTCCCGGTGGCCTCGCAGGCGTCGATGAGACGGTCCAGAACGTCCCCACGCAGCTTCTCAGCGCCGCACAGGAACAAGGTGTGCTCCCACCGTCCCCCAGGCGGCGCCTCTCGGATCCGGTGCGTCAGAGCCGTCGCGACGTACGTGCCGAGCACCCGGTTGGTGAGCACCCCCGCACGGCGGTCCATGGACACCACGTGCAGCCGGGACGGCGGCAACCGCACCGGCTCCCCCGCCAGCTTCTCCAGCTTGCGAAGCTGAGCTTCCAGCGCCCACGCCCGCCGCACCACGATCCGGTCGGTCGCGTCCCGCCCGTACAGCGTGGCGATCCGCTCCAGTTGGGAATCAGTGAGCAGACCCTTGCGCAAGTCGTCGCGCGGGTCACCCACCTGGGCGAGCACCCGCAACGCCGCGGTGATGCGGGGAATGGTCGCGTCCTCGCCGAGCACTCCGATGATGCGTTCCAGGATCGCGTTGTCGAACGACAGGTCCCTTGTGCCGTTCTCCTGCTCGCCTGCGCTCACCACCAGCGACAGCACGTCCGCCAACGCTTCGTTGCCAAGCCCCCGGGTCAGGTCGAGCCGAGGCAGGTCGGCGGGCAGCACCCACACCAGCGGGTCATCCCCCCGTGCCGCCGCCAGCCGCAGCAGGTCATGCGCCACCGCGCCCTCGGACAGGTCGATCACGGTCAACCGGGCGCCCACCGCGAGCCGTGCCGCGCCCATCGTCGTGATGGCCGCGGACCACCCCGCCAGCGTGCCGCCCACCACGTCCACGCGATCCACGTCCGGCGGCACCGCGACCGGATACCACTCGCGCTGGCCCGCGTACGCGCGCTGCCGCTCCTCCCACTCCCGGTACGCCTCGCGGTACCGCGACTCCGCGGCATCGCGTTCCCGCTGCCACGCGGCCCGCTCCCGCTCACTCCGCAGCCGCTCCTGCATGAGCCGCTCACGGATGGCCCGCTCGTCCTGCCACCACGCGTACCCGGTGATGCCCAGCACCGCCGCGCACGCCGCCATGGCGACCGCCACGAACACCCACGGCATCACGCCCAGCAGCCCGCACAGCAGGAACAGCATCATCCCCGCGGTGCCACCGGCCGCCGCGACCCTCAGCGGACGCCCCGCGAGGTACTCGCCGGGCCGCCGTTCCAGGCGCGGCGCCGGCGCGGGCCCCGGCGGCTCCGGCCGCTCCGGCGGCGGACCGGGATCCGCATGCACCTGCGCGTAGCGCCAGCCGACGTAGACACGATCTGCCTGGACAAACCGCGCCGTCGCGGAACCACTCGCCATGTCGGTCACGTCGCGAGACCCCTGGGTGTTACGGGAGGGTGAAGAACGCCTGGGGTTGGGTTGGTTTCCTACACCGCACAGAGTAAAGAGGATCCGTCATTTACGCCCCTCGTTCAACCGAACAGTGCCCCCATCGCCCGACATTGAGCCCTATACCGGGCACCGAGGTCACCTCCGGCCTCCACCGGACGTTCGTTCGAGCAGCCTGATGGTGCCCGCCTTGTAGTGCCATTCCCCCCGCCGAGCATAGGGGCCTGTGGAGTTCAGGGCCGCGCGACGTACCCGTACCTCCTCGTCCGGTGAATTGACCAGTTCACGGTCGATCACCCACACCCGCCGGGTGCGGCGCAGGCGGTCGGCGATGTCCGAGGCGGCCGGCAACGGGGTGCCGATCAGGTTTCCCGCCTGGACGGGGGTCTCGCTCATCGTGACGTCCACGAGCCCTCGGTAGGCCGCCGGATAGGCTTCCGCATCCCAGCGGGACACCTGGTCGAGATAGAGGATGCCATCGCCCGGCCGCGCATGCGCGGTCAGCACCTGGGCGATCGCCCTCAGATCGTCGGACTTGCTGTCCTGCTCGCGCAGCTCGACCTGTTCGGGCAGGGTGAGGACGGCGAGCGGCACGAGCGCCGCGACGAGGAACCGCGTTCCCTGCCCTGCGAGCCAGGCCAGCCCCGCGCCGGCCAGCAGCGCCACGGCGGGAACGGAGAAGAACAGGTAGCGGGGATGGAAGATCGGGTCGAGTACCGACGCCGCGAGCAGCACGACCACCGGCAGCACCGCCCACGGCACGGCGAGATCACGCAGGGGCGCCGGTACGTCCGGAATTCGCGGCACCATGGCCCCGAGGCCCACGATGACCGCCATGACGAGGATCAGCTGGTGATCCCCGGCCAGGAAGGCCGCCGTGTTGCGCAGCATGTCATCGTTCACCGGCGGCAGCCACGCCACCTGCTCCCTCTGGCTGACGGCGAGGAACGCGAACGGGGCCAGGGCCGCGCACGCCGCCACGGTTGAGCACAGCCACCTCAGTACCACGCCACGCCGTCCCGGAGACGACCACAGAAGGAACAAGGTCACGGCGTGTGCGGGTATCAGAAGCAACCCGAAGACATTGAACAGCCCGAGCAGGACCATCGACAGCGCGTAAGCGATCGGCCATCGCACGCTGCGCGCCTCGATGACCCGGGCGAAGGAATAGGTGGCCGCCACCGCGGTGAGCCCCGCGAACGCGTAGGGACGGGCCTCCTGCGCGTACTGGGTCACCGTCACGCCGGTGGCGTAGAAGAGCCCGGCGAGCCAGCCGGTGAGCGGACCACCGCAACGCCGCCCCAGCATGGCGACCAGTGCCGCCGCCACCGTGGTGGCCAACGCGGTGGGCAGCCGTATGGCGAACTCGCCGGTGCCCAGCGCCGCGATCACGAAATGCATGATCAGGTAGTAGAAGCCGTGGACGATGTCCTGCCCGTCCAAGTAGCGCAGCAGGTCGGGCCAGGAACGCTCGGCGGCGCTGATGGTGGCGGCCTCGTCCACCCAGAAGGAGGCCCCCGAGATGCCGAGCAGAGACACGGCCAGCGCGACGCAGGCGGACACGGCGGGCGCCCATGCGGCGGATGGCGCCCGACGACGCCGGTCCAGGGGCGTCGGTTGTCCGGGCTGCTCGGGCACGGCCTCCGTCGCCGCTCGTGTGTCCGTCACGGTCCGCCTCGTCCCTGAGCACTGGTGGTGAGGTCGCCGAGAACACGGCTGTTGGGACGGGGACCGGCTCTCAATCCGCTCGCCAACCCGCGAACCAGGCACCGCCAAAGGGTCGCCCGGTCAGAGGAACGCAGGAAGGTCCGGCCCCAGCGCCGCGCGGTGGAGACCGCGTACAGGACTCGCTCGCCGGGCGCCAGCCCGCGGCTGCGCGTGAACAGCCAGACCTTGTTGCGCACCTCGTAGAAGAACCGGTCGCCCGGATCGGCGTCCGTCGACCCGAACGTCCTCGTCTTGTGAACGACCTCGCTGCGCGGGCACAGCAGCCCCAGCCGGCCGCGCAGCAGCCGCGTCGTGAATTCGAAGTCGTCGTTCCAGAGAAAGTAGTCGGCGATCGGCGGTCCGCACCGACGCGCGGCGTCGGCGTCGACCAGCACGGAGACGAACGAGGCGGAGCGGATGGGCTCGCAGCCCGCTGTCACGGCCGCCTCGCGCTCCCACCTGCGTGCCCTCGGCTTGGTCCTGGGGGTGTTCATGGGGTGGGCGCGGCCGTCGGTCCAGACCACCCGGCTGGCCACCAGCGCCGGTGAGGGCGTCGCCCGCTCCCGCGCCTCCAAGAGCGCCTCCAGGGCCGCCGGACGGGGCACGGTGTCGTCGTCCATCAACCACACGAGGTCGGCGTCCAGTTCCAGGGCGCGGGAGAGGGCCACGGCGAAGCCGCCGGCCCCGCCTGTGTTGCGTTCCAGCCGGACGAGCTCAACGGCGGGGAACGCCTCCCGGACCATGAGCGCCGTCCCGTCCGTCGAGGCGTTGTCCACCACGATGGTCGCGTCCGGCGGCCGGGACTGCTCGGCCAGGGCGGTCAGCGCCTCGGACAACAGGTCCCGGCGTTGGCGGGTGACCAGCGCCGCGACGACACACGGTCGCGGCGGCCCCGTCACCGCGTCCCCCGGCCGGCCTCGGCGCGCTCCGCGGACTCGGCGCGGTGGACGGCCTCGGCGATGTACGCGGCCTCGCCATGCTCGGCGCCCACGGCCTGGCCGGGCTCGCGCGACGGTCTCCCATCGCGCAGCCGGGCCGCCAGCCGGAGTACGGGACGGAGCGGCGGCACCCAGCGGGCGACGCGGTGCAACACCTGCCGCCACACGGGACGCTCGTAGGCGGCCGCCAACGCCTTGTGCGTCTGCTCCAGTTCCTCACGGAGCTCGCTGTTGATCGCGGTCCGCTCCGCCAGTTCGTCGAGCACAGAGGCGATCCCGTCGAACGACGCCTCCAACATCGCGTCGGCCCCGACGTCACCAGGGTGGAGACGCAGCGTCCCCGGCTCGCCCGGGATCAGCTCGGCCAGATCGCCCACGACCGTGTAACGCCGTTCGGCGAGTTCCCGGACCAGCTCCCGCGACCATGCCGAGACCCACGCGTACTCGGACGCCGGCAGCAGGATCGCCTGCTTGCCGGATCTGCCCGCCAGCCCGCGCTCGGCGAGATGGAACTTGACGAAGGACTCGTACGTGGGCCAGTCGATGTCGCGGCTCTTCAGGTGCTCGTTGAACCGCCGCAGCAACGCTGCCTCGACGGTGCCCAGACTCGGGTTGGTCCGCACGGACGTGCGGTCGCATAGCTCCGGGTCGATTCCGATGACGCTCGCGAAGCGCTCCCACAGCAAGTCGGGCGGCGACCCCGGTGGCGGCACCGTCACGAGATGCACGCGTCCGGGCGGCAGATCCGCCGCCCAGCGGCGCAGGATGCCCCCTGCGTCCTGCATCCGCCAGAAGCCGGTGGCCTGCTCCACGTCGGCGCGATCGCGCACCGCGTCGATGTATTCGGTCAGCCCCATGCTGTAGCGGTTCTTCAGATCCTCCTGCCAGGCGGCCGGGATCTGCCGCGCGATGTCCCGCACGGTGAGGACCAGATGGACCTCGGCGAAGTCCAGGTCGGCCAGCGCCGCACGAGCCCTTTCCTGAGGGGCGGCGCAGAAGACCTCATGGGATATCACGACCGTGCCGGTCCATTCCCTGGCCTCCTCGACCAGGGATTCCCACGCGTCCTCGGACTCGGGATCGTGATGACCGCGAAAGTCGATGCGCTGCAGGTCGATCGCGGCAAGGAAGTGAGCCCTGCGGGTCTCACCCGGATACAGCACACCCGCCGATCGCAATACATCACAATTCAGCCACATCGTGTTCTGCAGGTACGTAGTGCCGCTCTTAGGCGTCCCTATATGCAGGTACACCACGGGCCTGCCCTTGCGCCCGCCTGCCCGCCGCCTGCTCCGGACCACGACAGCTCCAAAGGGATACGGACACACCAGCGACATGTATGACACCGAAGGCTTCGAGCGCGGGGAGCGTAGCCGCCATATCGCGGGTGCGTGCACACCAACTGCTCGGTATCTTAGCCGCGCCCCCGCCACCACTACCGAGCTCCCGTCGCGTTGCCTGCACGGCCCCGGAAGGAACGCATGAATGTCGATCTTGTAGTGGTCGGGTCCGGCTTCTTCGGGCTGACGGTCGCCGAACGCTGCGCCGTCGACCTGGGGTTGCGCGTTCTGGTCCTGGAGCGGCGCGACCACATCGGAGGCAACGCCTACAGCGAGGATGAGCCGCGGACGGGCATCGAGGTGCACCGTTACGGCGCGCACCTCTTCCACACCTCCAACGAGCGGGTCTGGCGGTACGCGAACCGCTTCACCAAGTTCACCGACTACCGGCATCGCGTGTACACGACCTTCAAGAACCGGGTCTACCCGCTGCCGATCAACCTGGGGACGATCTGCGAGTTCTTCGGCCGGGTCTTCACGCCCGACCAGGCGCGCGCCCTGATCGCCGAACAGTCGGCCGAGGTGACCGACCCTCGCAACCTGGAGGAGAAGGCGATCTCCCTCATCGGGCGGCCGCTGTACGAGGCGTTCGTCCGCGGCTACACGGCGAAGCAGTGGCAGACCGACCCCAGGGAGCTGCCCCCGGAGATCATCACACGGTTGCCGGTGCGCTACACCTTCGACAACCGGTACTTCGACGACGTCCACGAGGGGCTGCCGGTCGACGGCTACACGGCCTGGCTGGAGCGGATGGCCGATCACCCGAACATCGAGGTCCGGCTCGGCACCGACTTCTTCGACCTGCGCGCCGGCCTGGCCGGGCGGGTTCCGGTCGTCTACACCGGCCCGCTGGACCGTTACTTCGACTTCGCCGAGGGCGCGCTCGGCTGGCGGACGCTCGACTTCGACCTGGAGGTCAAGCCGACCGGCGACTTCCAGGGGACGCCGGTCATGAACTACGCCGACGAGGACGTCCCGTACACCCGCATCCACGAGTTCCGGCACTTCCACCCCGAGCGGGAGCACTACCCGGACGACAGGACCGTCATCATGCGCGAGTACTCCCGCTTCGCGGGGCGGGACGACGAACCGTACTATCCCATCAACACCCCCGAGGATCGGCGGCGGCTGCTGAAATACCGGGAGCTGGCCCGCGGCGAGAACGGCGTCCTGTTCGGCGGCCGGCTCGGCACCTACCGGTACCTCGACATGCACATGGCCATCGCCAGCGCCCTGAGCCTGGTGGACAACCGGTTGCGCCCTCATTTCGCCGAGGGCGAGCGGCTCGTCAGCGGAGGAGTGGACTCATGACGGCGCTCACCACGGGCACCCCGTCGGAAGGCGGTACCGAGAAGGCCGTCCGGCCCGACGGCGCCGGGCCGGGCCCTGTGTCCACGCCCCGCGTGCTGCACCGAGTGATCCTGCCGGTCGACCGGGACCCGGACGTGCTCAAGCTCTACGTCGAGGGCAACGTCATCCACGGACGGCCCGCCGTCGTGGACGAGGCGGAGACCGCCGCCACCAATGGCGGCACCGACGGCGGCGGGGACGCCGCCACGGACGGTGGCACGGGCACGACCGCGCCGAAGCCCGCCGCCGAGGCGCCGGAGGACGTGGAGGACGGCCTCCGGCCATCGGCCGCCGACAGCGCGGAGATCACCGGCCGCCGCGGCATCCGGGTTCCGCCGGGCGCACGGGTGTCGTTCTGCACCTACTTCAACGCCTTCCCCGCCGGGCACTGGCGGCGGTGGAGCGTCCTGGACGAGGTCCGGCTGCGGCTCACCGTGCGGGGCGAGGCCACCGTCATCGTCTACCGGTCGACGTCCAAGGGGCACGTCCAGCGGGTCGACTCCATCGACGTGGCCTCGGCCGCGCCGGTCGACCACGAGTTCCGGCTGAGCCTGATGCCGTTCATCGACGGCGGCTGGTACTGGTTCGACATTCTGGCCGGCGGGCGTGCCGCCAACCTGGAACAGGCCGAGTGGGTGGCCGACAGCGGCCGCCCGCAGGGACACGCCACGATCGGCATCACCTCCTTCAACCGGCCCGCGTTCTGCCACGAGCAGCTCGCCATGCTGGCCGGCGCGCCGGACGTGCTCGACGTCGTCGACGAGATCCTGGTCGTCGACCAGGGCACCGACAAGGTCGAGGACGCCGAGGGCTTCCCGGTGACGGCGGCGCTGCTCGGTCCCCGGCTGCGCGTCATCCACCAGGCCAACCTCGGCGGTTCGGGCGGCTTCTCCCGCGCCATGGCCGAGACGCTCGCCGGTGGGCGCTCCGACTACGTCCTGCTGCTGGACGACGACGTCATCGCCGAGCCGGAGAGCGTCCTGCGCGCGGTGGCGTTCGGCGACCACGCCCGCAAGCCCACCATCGTCGGCGGGCACATGTTCGACCTCTTCGACCGTCCGGTCCTGCACGCCTACGCCGAGAAGATCGCCCCCTACCGCTGGTGGATGGTGCCCGCGCCGGGCACCGAGTACTGGCACAACCTCGCCCAGTCGACGCTGCGGACGACCCCGTGGCTGCATCAGCGCGCCGACGCCGACTTCAACGGCTGGTGGATGTGCCTGATCCCGGTGGACGTGCTGCGCCGGATCGGGCTCTCGCTGCCGGTCTTCATCAAGTGGGACGACATCGAGTACGGCGTGCGGGCCAAGGCCGCGGGGATCCCCACCGTCCCGCTGCCGGGCGCGGCCGTCTGGCACGTCCCCTGGCGGGACAAGGACAACGACCTCGACTGGCAGTCCTACTTCCAGGAGCGCAACCGGATCATCAGCGCGCTGCTGCACTCCCCGTACGGTCACGCGGGGAACATGATCAAGGAGAGCTTCATCATGGTGACCAAGCACGCCATGGCGATGCAGTACTCCACCGCCGAGCTGATGCTGCGCGGGATCGAGGACGTGTTCCTCGGCCCGGAGAGCCTGCACGCGTCCATCGGAACCAAGCTCCGAGCGCTGCACCAGGTCAGGGCCGGGTTCACCGACGCCAGGCAGCGCTCCGACATCGAGGAGTTCCCGCAGGTCCGCCGGCGCAGGCCGCCTCGCAAGGGGATCGAGGGCACCGCTCCGCCCGCCGGCAGGACCGACACCGTCAAGAAGGCGCTGGTCGCCGGACTCAAACAGCTGCGCCCCGTCGACGATTTCGCGCTGAAGCACCCGCAGACGATCGTGCCGCACGTCACCCAGCGCTGGTGGGTGCTGTCGCGGTTCGACAGCGCCCTGGTGTCGTCGGCCGACGGCACCAAGACCTCGTGGTACCGGCGCGACCCCAAGGCGTTCCGCGAGCTGATGCGGCGCAACAGCGCCCTGCACGCCCGGCTCTACATGGAATGGGACCGGCTGGCCCGCGACTACCGGCGGGCGCTTCCGGAGATCACCGCCCCCGAACGGTGGGCGAAGACCTTCGCGGAGGCCGAGGCGCTGACCAGGCCGGCCGTGGAAGCGACTACGGACACGGAGGCGAACTCGGAGGCGGGCTCGGAATGACGGCGGGGACCGCACCGCCCGCCCCGCCCGGGCTGAGGGATCCGGGCCGGGGCGGAGGAGCGGCCGGCCTCGCCCGCCGGCGCTACCTGCTACGCCTGCTGGTGCGCCGGGAGCTACGGGCCCGTTACCAGGGATCCCTGCTGGGCCTCGGCTGGTCGTACGTCAGGCCCGCGGTCGGTTTCACGGTGTACTTCCTCGCCGTCGGCGTCTTCCTGCGCATGAACGAGAGCATCGAGGACTTCGCCGTCTTCCTGTTCTCCGGCATGGTGCTGATCAACTTCTTCACCGACACGCTGCACGCCGCGACCCGCGCGGTCCGGGGCAACGCGCCACTGATCCGGAAGATCTATCTGCCGCGGGAGCTGTTCCCGGTCGCCTCGGCCCTGGTCTCAGCCGTCCATTTCGTCCCCGGCCTGGTCATCCTGACGTGCGGAGCGGTGATCTCTGGCTGGCACCCGTCGCCCGCCGCCCTCGGCGCGGCGCTGCTCGGTTTCGCCATCGTCGCCGTCCTCGGCATGGCCCTCGGGCTGCTGTGCTCCGCCTACAACGTCTTCTACCGCGACTTCGAGCAGGTCGTGGACGTCCTGGGGATCGTCTTCACCTGGTCGGTCCCGATGATCTATCCCTGGACCCTGGTGCGCGACACCCTGCCCGGCTGGGCCCTGGAGCTCTACCTCGCCAACCCGCTGGCCATCGCCGTCTCGCTGTTCCAGCGGTGCTTCTGGTCGCCGGGGACGGCCGGCGACTTCGAGTTCCCGCCCGGCATCGTCCGTGACGGGCTGATCGCCCTGGTCCTCGCGGGCGCGCTGCTCGCCGTGGCCGCCCGGGTCTTCGACCGCAAGCAGACGCGATTCGCCGAGGAACTGTGACAACGACCGAACCGCCATCCTCGCCGCACGCCGCGCACTCGATCGTGATCGAGGCGGCGACCAAACGCTTCACGCTCCGGCACGCCCGCTCGATCCGCGAGATCAGCATCCGCGCGCTGCGCCGCCGGCCGCTCTCGGACACCTTCAACGCCGTCGACGGGGTCGACCTGACCGTCGATACCGGCTCGACGGTCGCGCTGCTGGGGCTGAACGGCTCGGGGAAGAGCACCCTGCTGAAACTGATCTCCGGGGTGATGACGCCCGACAGCGGCCGGGTACGGGTGCGCGGCCGCGTCGCCGGTCTGATCGACGTGGGCGCCGGTCTCCATCCCGAGCTGACCGGACGCGAGAACGTCTACCTCAACGGGGCCATCCTGGGGATGGGCAAGGAGGAGATCGAGCGCAAGTTCGACGCGATCGTCGACTTCGCCGAGACGGAGGCGTTCCTCGACACGCCCGTGAAGTTCTACTCCGCGGGCATGTTCATGCGGCTGGGCTTCTCCATCGCCGTGCACACCGAGCCCGACGTCTTCCTCATCGACGAGGTGATGGCGGTCGGCGACCCGCTGTTCCGCCGCAAGTGCCGCCAGAAGCTGATGGAACTGCGGCACGGGGGCCTCACCATGGTCATCGTCGCGCACGACCTTCCGCTGCTGCGGGATCTGTGCCGGCGCGGCATCGTCCTCAGCGAGGGCCGCGTCGTCTTCGACGGGCCGATGGAGCAGGCCGCGGACCTGCTTCTGGAGCAACGGAGGAACCGTCAGCTCCGCACAGCGGGGTCACGGCTCGCCGCTCAACCGACCCAGCCCACTACCTCGACATAGGCGATCTGCGCGGATCCCGCGAGCGGACGCAGGCGCACGGTGTTCCACCCGGTTCGAAGCCGGGTCTTCACCTCCGCCACATCTTGCTTCCCTGTGTCCGTCGTCGAGGTCGCCTCCGCTGCCCGAGTCCCGTTGACGGCGACCTCGTGGCGTACGGGCCCGCCCGCGCGCGCGGCGTAGCCGATGCGGATCCGATGCTCACCGGCGGCCGCCGCGAAGACGTCGAACTCGACTGCCGCCCCGTACCGTCTCGCGCGCCGGGCCTCGTACCGGACGGGGCTGCCGTCCACCACCGGCCTGTCACCGGCCCAGGCCAGGCGGGCGACGTACATGGCCCGGGTCACCCGTTCACCGCCGTGGAACTCCACGATCCCGTGGAAGGCGATGTGGTCGCCGCTCCCATCGCTGAAGACGTCCGCCCCGCCGGGGCCGATGAGGTTCCCGTCGTAGCCTTCGGTGGTCATAAGAGGAGCGGGACCCCGTGTGTACGGTCCCGTGATCCTGTCCGCCGTCGCGTATCCGGTCCGGTACGAGGAGTCGAAGAACACTCCGGCCGAGTAGAAGAGGACATAGCGGTCTCCCCGCTTGACCAGGGCCGGCGCTTCGACCAGCGTTGGGTCGACGCGGGGGTCGCGGACGAGGATGCGACGCGGTGTCCCCGCCGTACGCAACCCGTCGGCCGACAGGGGTTGCAGGTAGATGGCCGCCGGGTGCCCGCTGCCATGACCGTCGCTCTTGTAGAGCAGGTAGCGGTTCCCGTCGGTGTCGGTGAACGCGGCCGCGTCGATCGCGTCCGCCCGCGCGGCCGGGCAGACCAGAGGGTCATCGCCGACCGGGCGGAACGGCCCGAGCGGGGCGGGCGAGGTCGCGACACCGATGCACTGCCGCCCGGAGTCCCTGTGCTGGGCCGTGTAGTACAGCAGGAGGATCCCACCCGACCCGGGCGTGACCTCCGGCGCCCAGGTCCGGCCGTCCGCCGCCCAGGGCCCCAGGGACGGCAGGCCGTCCGAGTCGACGCGCCGCCACGGTCCGCCGGGGCTCCGCGCCGTGGCCATGGGCAGCCGCACTCCGCGATCGTTGGTCGCGTAGGCGTAGTAGCCGGCGCCGTGCCGGATGACGACGGGATCGGGAAAGTTGGATGTGATGACCGGTTCGCGCGGCGAGCGCGGCACCGGCACGGCGGGAGCGGAGGCGGGGGGCGAAGCCGTGCCGACCGCTCTGGCCGCCCCCTCGTCCTCGTCCTGGGCGCCTGTGCCTCCCGGCGTTCCGAAGCCGCACAACACGCCGAGGATCGCGAGGGCGAGCAGGGCGGAAACGGGCGCCGTTGCGCCGACCCTCACCCGTGAGGCCGGCACGGAACGGTGCCCGCGGCGCGGTGCCTGGGCAAGCACCCGGCGCGATCGGCGTTGTTGTAGCCTCCTCCGGGACCCCAAGGAATGCCCACGAGGTAACGCATGGGGAGAAAATACCCTGATCATCAGCCGGGGCCCAGGAGCGCCCGGACTGAGAGAGGAATCGATGGTCTGCTCCCGTGCGCGCCCGCGCGTGGTGGCGCTGCTGTCCATCGTGGCGCTGCTCGCCGCCTGCTCATGGGGGCCGGAGACCCCCGTGGCGGCGCCCAAGCCCACAAGGGCGGCCCATCCCAACATCGTCTTCGTGCTCACCGACGACCTGGCGCCGAACCTGATCCAGTTCATGCCGCGCCTCCAGCGACTGCGCGGAAGGGGCGTGGACTTCTCCAAGTTCTTCGTCACCGACTCGGCCTGCTGCCCGTCCCGCGCGACGATCCTCACCGGCAGGCTCCCCCACAACACCGGGGTCCTCAGAAACGTCCCGCCGTCGGGCGGCTACCAGGCGTTCAAGGGACGCGGCAACGAGTCGTCGACGTACGCGGTGAGCCTGGAGCGGGCGGGATACCGCACCGCCATGATCGGCAAGTACCTGAACGGCTACCCGCCCGAGAGCGGCGGCGTGCCGCCCGGATGGTCCGAGTGGTACGTGACCGACCTCGGCTATGACCAGTACGGCTACGTGCTCAACGAGAACGGCCGGGTCGTGCGCTACGGGAACGCCCCGCAGGACTACCTCAACGACGTGATCGCCCGAAAGGGCGTCGACTTCATCAACCGCTCGGCGCAGGCCGGACGGCCGTTCATGCTCCAGCTCAGCACCTTCACCCCGCATCCGCCGTTCGTCCCCGCACCACGGCACGCGCAGACCTTCGCCGGTCTCAGGGCGCCCCGCGGGCCCAGCTTTGACGAACAGGACGCCTCCGACAAACCCCGGTGGCTGCGCCGCGTCCCGCGGCTTTCCGCGCACGACAAGAACCTCATCGACGGCCGCTTCCGTAACCGGGCGCAGTCCGTCCAGGCGGTGGACGAGATGATCGGGCAGATAGAGCAGGCGCTGGCGGCCAACAAAGTGGACCGCGACACCTACATCGTCTTCAGCTCCGACAACGCGCTCCACATGGGCGAGCACCGGCTGGTCGGGGGGAAGATGACCGCCTACGACACCGACATCAGGGTGCCGTTCATCGTCGCCGGACCCGGCGTGCCCGCCGGAAGGACGGTGGACCGGCTCGCGCAGAACACCGACGTGTACGCCACGTTCCTCGAACTGGCCCGGGTGCCGGTCCCGCCCCAGCACGACGGGCGTTCCCTCGCGCCGTTCATCCTGGGCAGGCAGGTGAAGTCCTGGCGCGGCGCGGTCCTCATCCAGCACGCGGGCCCGGTGACCGGCCCGGGCGACCCCGACCGGCCCGAACGGAGGGGTGAGAACCCGCCGAGCTACCGCGCCGTCCGCACCGGCGAGGAACTGTACGTGGAGTACGGCTACGGCGACCGCGAGTACTACGACATGCGGCTGGACCCGCACCAGCTCGACAACGCCGCCACTTCGCCGGCCGGGCCACGGCAGGTGGAACTGAGCCGCCTGCTCCGGTCGCTGGAGCGGTGCGCCGGCGACTCCTGCCGTACGGCCGACGGCGTCTCCTGACCGTCGTGTCGGCGGCCCGCCGGCGCGGCCTGGAAAGGGCTCGATCTCCGGCGGCGTGGCCGATATGGGCGATTTGCGAGGATCGCAAGCGTCGACGGCATCCGCGCCATCGGCGCAAGTATGATCCTGGAAAGCCCCG
Organism: Actinomadura sp. SCN-SB; assembly: GCF_043906805.1. Taxonomy (NCBI): domain Bacteria; kingdom Bacillati; phylum Actinomycetota; class Actinomycetes; order Streptosporangiales; family Thermomonosporaceae; genus Actinomadura; species Actinomadura sp. SCN-SB. Next base: position 31,402 of record NZ_JBIMPP010000080.1, read on the forward strand.
CCTCCTTGATGCCGACGCATCTCATCGCTACGGAGATTGGCTTGACCCCTCCCAAGACTCCCGAAGACGAGCCTGACAACGCCTGGCCGGCCGACCCCGCCAGCGCGCTGCCGCCGCCACACTGGCTCTCCGGGTCGCCGGATGCGGGCCTTCCCCCGAACGACGGCGAGCTTCTGCCGCCGACCCCCTCCGAGCCGGCCGGCCCGAAGCAGGAGGAGAACACCCGGGCGGTTCCGGCGCCCAGTGCGCCACCGCCGCTGCCCCATGTCCAGCCGGCTCCAGGGGCCGATGAGACCATCGCGGAGCAGACGGACACCCCGGAGGCTCCCGAGGCGGCTTCCGATGCGGACGCCACCTTCGCGGACAAGACGGTGGCGGAACCCCTGCCCTCTCCGCGTCCGGCACCGCCGCCACCGCCGTTCACCCCTGGACCGCCCGCTCCCACGCCACTGCCGTGGGAGGACCCGGCCGCCGCTCTTCCGCCTTTCAACCCACAGGCGGTCTTCGGCCCGTCCGCGCCGGGCGTCCAGGAGCCGCCCCCCACCCCACCGCCGCCCACGCCACCTGTGGGTGAGGCGGCGCCGCCGGGACCTTCCATACCGCCCGCGCAGGCCATGCCGCCCCCGCGGATCCAGGAGCCGTGGCG